>QHTS01000374.1 GCA_003220905.1 Gemmatimonadota bacterium
ACCAGCGCTACTCGACGAACACGACATCGAGTTGGCCGCTCGCCCAGCCGTTCCGTATGCTCGCCCACAACGGCGAGATCAATACGCTGTGGGGGAACCGAAACGCGATGCTGGCGCGCGAGCCGGCGCTCGCCGGGCCTCCCTGGGGCGAGGCGGTGGACCGCCTCAAGCCCGTCATCTGGTCGGAGGGAAGCGACTCGGCCAGTCTCGACAACGCACTCGAGCTGCTGGTACGCTCGGGGCGCGACCCGGTGCATGCCCTCATGATGCTCGTCCCGGAGGCCCACGAGGGCGCCGTGGAGATGGAGCCCGCCTTGCGGGGCTTCTACGAGTTCCACGAATGCCTGGTGGAGCCGTGGGACGGGCCGGCCGCCCTGGCGTTCTCGGACGGCGTGTGCGTGGGCTCGGCACTCGACCGCAACGGGCTGCGGCCGTGCCGCTACAAGATCACCCGCGACGGACTCGTGGTGGCGGGCTCGGAGTCGGGGCTCGTCGACCTGAACGCGGCCGAAGTGGTGGAGAGCGGCCGACTCGGCCCGGGCGAGCTGCTCGTAGTGGATACGCGCCGCAAGGCCATCCTGCGGAACGCGGAGGCGAAGCGTGAGGTGGCCCGGCGCCGCCCCTACAGCCGATGGGCTGCGCGGGGTATCCGCCTGCTGCGGCCAACCGCCACCGTGCCCGACGCGCCGCCGACGCCTGAGCCCGAGCGGATCGCCCGGCAGCTGGCCTTCGGCTGGAGCTTCGAGGACCTGCGCTACGTGCTCGAGCCGATGGGGAGCGCGGGGCAGGACGCCGTGTGGAGCATGGGCGACGATACGCCGATCCCGCCGCTCGCGCGCGTCCCGCCCGGCCTGTACGCGTACCTGCGCCAGCGCTTCGCGCAGGTCACGAACCCGGCAATCGACCCGCTGCGCGAGACGCTGGTGATGTCGTTGCGGATGCACATCGGGCGCCGGGGCTCGCTGCTCGCGGACCGGCCGGCCGGGCTCCGGCTCGTGCGGAACGAGCATCCCGTCCTCCTCGCGGAGGAGATCGCGGCGTTGCGCACCGGTGCAGGGGCCCAGGTCGTCACTCTCGAAGCGACCTGGAGCGCTTCGGGCGGGGGGGGCGGGGGCCCCGAGGCGTTGCGCACCGCGCTCGATGGGCTGTGTCGCTCGGCCGGCCACGCCGTACGACAGGGGGCGCGGATCGTGATTCTCAGCGACCGGGGGGCTGACCGCGAGCGCGCCCCGCTCCCGATGCTCTTGGCCGTCGGCGCGGTGCACCAGCACCTGCTCGAGAACGGCCTCCGGACCCGGCTCGGCCTCATCGCCGAAGCGGGAGACGCCTGGGACGTGCACCACTTCGCGGCGCTGATCGGCTACGGCGCGGAAGCGGTGCACCCGTGGCTCGCGCTCGAGTCCGTGCAAGCGCACGTCGCGGAGGACGACGCGCGCGTCCGGTTCCGCGCCGCGGCCGAGGCCGGCCTCCTCAAGATCCTTTCGAAGATGGGTATCTCGACGCTCTCGTCGTACTGCGGCGCCCAGATCTTCGAGGCACTGGGGCTCGGCGCCGAGGTCATCGACCGCTGCTTCACGGGCACCGTCTCGACGATCGGCGGGATCGGGTTCGCCGAGATCGCCGAGGACGTCCTGGCGCGCCACCGGGCCGCACATCCGGACGTCGCAGCCGCGGAGCCGGTGTTGCCGGACCACGGGCGGGTGCGGTACCGCCGCGACGGCGAGGATCACGGCTGGTCGCCACCGGTGGTGCGGGCGATGCAGTCCGCGGTGGCCGCGGATACGCCGCAGGCGTACGACGCCTTTCGCGCGCGTGTCGCGGCCCGTCTGCCCGCCAGCCCGCGCGACCTGCTCGCGCTCCGCGCCGTGACCCCGATCCCGCTCGACGAGGTCGAGCCCGCGGAGGCGATCCGGCGCCGCTTCGTCTCGACGGCAATGTCCCTCGGCGCGCTGTCCCCCGAGGCGCACCGCACGCTTGCCATCGGCATGAATCGGATGGGCGCCCGCTCGAACTCGGGCGAGGGCGGCGAAGACCCCGATACGTACGCCCCGCTCGAGAACGGCGACCGCGCGGATAACCGCATCAAGCAGGTCGCGTCGGGGCGGTTCGGCGTCACGACGTACTATCTGATGCGCGCGGACGAGCTCGAGATCAAGATCGCGCAGGGCTCGAAGCCCGGCGAAGGCGGCCAGCTCCCCGCCCACAAGGTCACGGCCCTGATCGCCCGGCTGCGCCACTCGGTACCGGGCGTGCCGCTGATCTCGCCGCCGCCGCACCACGACATCTATTCGATCGAGGACCTGGCGCAGCTGATCCACGATCTGAAGCAGGTCAACCCCCGCGCGCGCGTCGGCGTGAAGTTGGTGGCGGAAGCGGGCGTGGGGCGGGTCGCCGCGGGGGTCGCGAAAGCATATGCCGACTACGTGCTCGTCTCCGGCCACAACGGGGGGACGGGGGCGTCGCCGCTGTCGTCGATCAAGCACGCGGGGTCCCCGTGGGAGCTGGGGCTCGCGGAAACCCAGGCGATCCTCATCGAGAACGGCCTGCGCCACCGCATAGAGGTGCGCGTGGACGGCGGCCTGCGGACGGGGCGCGACGTCGTCATCGCCGCACTGCTCGGCGCCGAGAGCTACGGGTTCGGCACCGCCGCGCTCGTCGCGATCGGGTGCGACATGGCGCGGCAGTGCCACCTCAACTCCTGCCCCACCGGTATCGCGACGCAGAAACCCGAGCTGCGGGCGAAGTTCCGCGGCCGGCCGGAGCAGGTGGTCGCGTACTTCACCTGGATCGCGGAGGACGTCCGCCGGATCCTGGCGGGACTGGGCTGCCGCTCCCTGGACGACGCCATCGGCCGGGTGGAGCTGCTGGAGCGCGTGGATCATCCCGAGGTGCCTCGCGCGCAGATGCTCGACCTGTCGCTGCTCCTGATCGACCCGCTCGCGGGACGCGAGGAGCCGCGGCGCCGCACCGTGCAGCGTAACGACCGCCCGGGGGTCGAGTCCCTGGACGACGAAATCCTGCGCACGCTCGAGCCGCGGCTCGAGTCGGGCCGCCCGTTCGCCGGCGTGTACGACATCGGGAACCACCACCTCACCGTGGGCGCGCGCATCGCCGGGCGGATCGCCGAGCGTCACGGCAACGTCGGGCTGCCGCCGGGATCGGTCCGGCTCCGGTTCCGGGGGAGCGCGGGCCAGAGCTTCGGGGCCTTCGCCCTCCCGGGGATGCACCTCGAGCTCGAGGGGGAAGCGAACGACTACGTCGGCAAGGGGCTCACGGGCGGGGAGATTGTGATCCGGCCGTTCCGCGAGGCGGCCGCCGCGGGCAGCACGGACCAGCACGTCCTGCTGGGCAACACGGCGCTGTACGGGGCGACCGCCGGCAGGCTGTTCGCCGCCGGGCGGGCCGGGGACCGGTTTGCCGTGCGCAACTCCGGAGTGATCGCCGTGATCGAAGGCGCGGGCGCCCACTGCTGTGAATACATGACGGCCGGCGTCGTGGTCGTCCTCGGGCCGGTGGGGCGCAACTTCGCCGCCGGGATGTCGAACGGC
>QHTS01000375.1 GCA_003220905.1 Gemmatimonadota bacterium
GACGCCGAACGGTGCGCTGTACACGATATCCACCTTGGCGAACGGTCGGGGCAGGCAGAACCGATCCCACGACTCGACCCACCACGCGGATGAGGCCCGCGCGCCCGCGGCGATCACGACCGCGTTGGCGTGTTGCGCCGCAGCCAGCGCGCCCGGCTTCATCCGCTCCGCCGGGCCCCGCGGGCCGTCGGGCGTGAGGGCGACCTCTCCGCCCTGGCGCAGATAGCGTACGAGCCCCAGCAAACCGACGTCCCCCCCACGCTGCGAGGACCCGCGCACCACACGGTACCCCCAGCGCTCCGACAGCTCGGCGAGGTAGCCGCCGTCGCGATGACGGCTGATCAGGAGGGCCAGGCTCTCGTCACGTCGGTGATACAGCAGCGGGAGGATGCGACTGTGCCACAGGACGTAGATCACCGGCCGCCCGCTCGCTCGAGCGGCGGTCACGTGCTCCCACCCCTGTACGCGGTAACGCCAGGTCGCCGCGAGCAAGCGCACGAGTCCCGCCACGAGCGCCGTCACCAGGGGCTCGGCCCGGCCGAGCTTCACCCCGCCAGCTCCAGGGCGAGGCCAGCCACGCGGTCAGCCGCACCCGGCGGCCCCAGCCGCTGTCGCACGAGCCCCAATCCCTCCCGTTGCCGGCGAGCGGCGTCGCTGTCGGGGTCGAGCAGCGGCAGCACGGCATTCGCCAGGGCGGCGGGGGTCACCGCACCCTGGAGCAGCTCGGGGCTCACCTCCCGCCCGGCAATCAGGTTCACCAGACCGACGTGGGGCACCTGCAGCATGCGGATGGCGATGGCGAAGGACACGGGGTTGAGACGGTACGCGATCACCATGGGCACGTCAGCGAGCGCCGCCTCGAGGGTGGTCGTCCCCGACTTGCAGAGACCGGCGTCGGCGGCCGCGAACACGGTGAGCGGATCCGCCATGTGCAGGCGGGTGGCACCGGGGGCAGGGTAGCGACCGCGCGGCGTCCCGGCGACGACGACCTGTACGTCGGGGCGCGCGGCGAGGACCCGGGCCGCCGCATCGCGGAACGCCGGCCAGAGTCGCTTCACTTCCTGCGCGCGGCTCCCCGGAAAGAGGCCGAGCACAGGCCGCGCGGGGTCGAGTCCGAGACGGCGCCGGGCATCCGCCCGCGGGGGCGGCGGCATCCGGTCCTTGAGCGGATGTCCGACGAACGTCGCCGCGACGCCGCGCTCGCGAAAGAACGCCTCTTCGAACGGCAGGATGACCGCGAGCCGTCGCACCGCGGCCAGCTTCCGCACCCGGCCCGGAGCCCAGGCCCACATTTGGGGCGCGATGTAATAGAGGACGGGGATGCCGGCGGCCGCGGCCTCCGCCGCCACGCGCAAATGGTAGCCGGGATAGTCGACGAGAATCACGAGGTCGTAGCGCCGGGCCTGGAACCCGAGCCGGACGCGCCGGAGCAAGCGCAGGTGGGCCGGCAGCTTCCACAGCGCCTCGACGAACCCCACTACGGAGAATTGCTCCATGCGGTCGAGCACGGCGGCGCCCGCGGCCTCGAGGTCGGGGCCGCCGAACGCCTCGACGGTGGCCCCGGGAAGACGGCGCTTCAGCGCGGTCACGACCGCGGCGGCGTGCGCGTCCCCCGACGGCTCGCCCGCGGAGATGTAGATGCGGGGCGCGCGGCTCACGGCCGCGTGGCGGCGAAGGGAGCGGGGGGAGCGGGGGGAGTGGGGGGAGCGGGGGGAGCCAGCGGCGACGCCTGGATGGCGGCGGCGACGCGGAAGGCGAGGGCCAAGGCCTGGGCCCCGGCGGCGCCCGACACGACGACGTCTTCCTCGCCGCGCACGGCGCGCAGGAAGCTCTCGAGCTCGAGCTTGAGCGGCTCCGCCTCCGGCGCCTCGAGCCGTACGTGCTCCACGATCTGCTCGAGCGTGGTCGCGCCGAGGGTTTGCCAGCCCGGCTTCAGCCGGAAGAAGTCCCCGCTCCCCTGCGCCAGGTCGAGAGAGCAGTAACCGGTCGGCTGGAAGATGCGGAGCTTGCGGGTGCGTTCGCGCGACACGCGGCTGGCCGTGAGGTTCGCGATGGCGCCGTTGGCGAACTCGAGGCGCGCGTTCGCGATGTCCACGTGCGGCGTGAGGATCGCGACCCCCGTGGCGCGCACGTCCGTCACCGGAGCGCGCACGAGATCCAGCACGAGATCCAGGTCGTGGATCATCAGATCGAGCATCACGGCCACATCGGCGCCCCGCGGCTGGAATGGCGCCAGCCGGTCGATCTGCAGGAACCGCGGCTCGTCCAGATAGGGGGCCGCCGCCCGGACCGCGCGGTTGAACCGCTCCACGTGCCCCACCTGGAGCACGGCGCCGCGCGCCGCTGCGCCACGCACCAGCGCTTCTGCCCCCGCCACGGTGTCCGCGAGCGGCTTCTCCATGAGAAGCGCGATACCCCGCTCCAGCACAGCGATCCCGACCTCCGCGTGCGCGGGCGTCGGGACCGCCACCGTGACCGCGTCCACGCGCTCCAGCAGGGCCGCTAAGCCCTCGTGCGCCACGGTCTCGAGCTGCGCCGCCACTTCGGCGGCGCGCGCGGGATTCTTGTCGTAGATCCCCGCGAAGGAGATGCCCGGCATGCGCCGCAGCAGCCGCGCGTGATGGAAGCCGAGCGCGCCGGTGCCGATGACGCCCACCCGCACCGGTGGTCCGCTCACACCAGCACCCCCCGCTGCGACCCTTCGATGAACTTGAGGAAGTTTTCGACTTCGGGAATCTGCGGCAGATCGGCGCGCGCCTTCGCGATCCCCTGACTCACCGTCATATCGGAATTGAACAGCAGCCGGTAGGCGCGTTTCAGCGCCAGCTTCACGTCGGGAGAAAACCCCGCGCGCTGCAGGCCCACGGAGTTCAAGCCGTAGAGGTGGACCGGATTGCCAACGGCCTTGGTGTAGGGCGGGACGTCCTGGTTCACCCGCGAGCCGCCCCCCACGAACGAGAAGGTGCCGATCCGCACGAACTGATGGATCGGCACGAGCCCGGAGATGATCGCGCGATCTTCGATGGTCACATGCCCCGCCATCTGGACCGCGTTGGCGATGATCACGTCGTTGCCCACATGGCAGTCGTGCGCGAGGTGCACATAGGACATGAGGAAGCAGCGCTGCCCGACCGACGTCTTGCCGGTCGCCTGCGTCCCGCGGTTGATCGTGCAGTACTCCCGAATCACCGTCGTGTCGCCCACCTCGACCCAGGTGTCTTCTCCCTTGTACTTCAGGTCCTGTGGGTCGTTGCCCAGCACGCTGCCGTAGCCGACCTTCACCCCGCGGCCGAGCTTGACGTTGCGCTCGAGGACCGCGTGCGCGGCGATGTGACAGCGCTCGCCCACGCTAACGTGCGGCCCGATGATGGCGTAGGGACCGACGGTGACGTCGCCCTCGATGTGGGCCGTGGGGTCGACGAGCGCGGTCCGGTGGATCACCGGTCCACCACCGACGCCATCATGTCCGCCTCGGCCACGATCTGCCCGTCTACGTACCCCGCGCCTTTCATCTTGCACGTCTTGCCGCGGAACTGGACCATCTCGAGCTCGAAGCGGATCTGATCGCCGGGGACGACGGGACGCCGGAATTTCACATTATCGAGCGACATGAAGTACACGACCTTGTCCTCGACGTTCTGTCCCTCGAAGTAGCTCATCAGGAGCATGCCCCCCACCTGGGCCATCGCCTCGATGATGAGCACCCCCGGCATGATCGGATGTCCCGGAAAGTGCCCCTGGAAGAACGGCTCGTTGATCGTGACATTCTTGATGCCCACGATCCGCTGCTGCCCTTCGACCTCGATGATCCGGTCCACGAGGAGGAAAGGATAGCGATGCGGCAAGACGTCCATGATGCGGCCGATGTCCATCTTGGGCGCACCGCCGCGCTGCGCGGCGCGCGTCAGCGCCCGCGCCAAGGCGATGTTGCCGCCGTGGCTGGGTCGCGTCGCGACGATGTGGGCGCGCACCCGGCCGCCGGTCAGCGCCAGGTCGCCGAGGATGTCGGCCGCCTTGTGGCGCACGAACTCGTCGGGCCAGCGGAGCTCGCCCCCGTTGGCGAGGCCCCGCTCGTCCAGTACGATCGCGTTGGCGCTCGACGCCCCCTTGATCAGGCCCTTGGCCTGGAGCGCCGCGACCTCGCTCGTGAACCCGAAAGTCCGGGCCGGCGCGAGCTCCCGCGCGAACGCCTGCGGGGTCACCGTGAAGCTCCCGGCCTGGCGCCCGATCAGGGGATGCGGCCACTCGATGGTCACCGTGAGCCGCAGCTCTTTCGCCGGGGCCACGATGTAGCTCGAGTCGCCCTCGCTCACCGTGAACGGCGCCGGAACCGTCAGCACCAGCGGCTCGCCGCTCGTTTCCGTCGGGCCGGCGTGCTCGAGCGCTTCGAAGTAGGGCTGGACGCTGCCGTCCAGAATCGGCGGCTCGGGGCCCGAGAGCTCGACGGTGAGATCGTCGATCTCGTGCGCCGCCACCGCGGCGAGCAGGTGCTCCACGGTGTGGATCGTGGACTCACCCTTGCCGATGGCGGTGCGCCGCTCGACCGCCTCGACCTCCGACAACCGCGCCGGGATCTGCGGCTTCCCGGCGAGGTCGACGCGGCAGAACACGATCCCCTGCCCCGCCGGCGCCGGCAGGAAGGTCGCCTCGGTGCGGGCCCCGGTGTGGAGGCCCGTGCCCGAGACGACCGCCTTCTTCCGAACGCTGCGCCTAGCGCTGGGGCTCATCGGTCCGCCGCACGAGCGCCTCGAGGTCGTCCACGATGTGCGCGAGCCGGTACAGCGCCCCCTGGGCCCGCAGGAACTCCCGATGGGTGCGGGCCGGGTAGCCCGACACCGTAGCGCCCGGCTCGATGTCCCCAATCACCCCCCCTTGCACCGTGACGCGGGCGCCGCGCCCGATCGTCACGTGGTCGGCGAGACCCGCCTGGCCCGCGAGGAAGACGTCATCCTCTACGTGGGTGCTCCCCGCGATCCCCGCCTGGCCGGCGATGAGGCAGCGCGCGCCGATCCGGCAGTTGTGCCCGATCTGCACGAGGTTGTCGATCTTCGTTCCGGGGCCGACCACGGTGTCGTCCACGCTGCCGCGGTCGATGGTCGTGTTGGCCCCGATCTCCACGTCGTCCCCGATGATGCAGCGCCCCACCTGCGGAATCTTCCGCGGCATCTCGCCGTTCTTCCCCGGGACGTACCCGAAGCCGTCCGAGCCGAGCCGCACGCCTGCGTGCAGGATGACGCGGCTCCCCACGATGGTGCCGCTGTAGCACACCACGTGTGGCAGCAGCTGCACGTCGTCGCCGAGTTGCACGCCGTCTCCCAGGACTGCCGCCGCGCCGATGCGCGCGTTCTTGCCGAGCCGTACGCCGCGGCCGAGCACCGCGTAGGGACCGATCGCCACCGGCTCCTGCCAGACGACGCCTGCGCCGATCACCGCCGTCCGGTGGATCCCGGGCTGCCAGCCGGGCTCGGGGTAGAGCACGGGGATGACCGAGAGCAGCGCGACGTGGGGGTCGCGCACCACCACGCGGCACGCCGGTCCCCCGGCATCCTCCGCTACGAGGTCCGGTTTGCAGAGCACGATCGCCGCGCTAGACTGTTGAAAATACTGGAGATAGCGCTTCGCGGCAAGAAACGAGAGATCGTCGGGGCCGGCACGATCGAGCGGTGCGACGCCGGAGACGGTGACGTCGGGGGCGCCGACGAGCCGGCCGTTCGTGAGGGCGGCGATCTCGCGCGCGCTGATGCGCCGCGCGGCAGCCCCGCCCCGCCCGCCGGCCCCCCCGGCCCCCCCGGCCCCCCCGCCGCCCGCTGTGCCTTCCGACGCCGGCCGGCCGCGCACGGGCTGGGCGCGCCCTACTTCGCCTGCTTCAGCCGCTCGATCACCTTGGGGGTGATGTCGAGGCTCGGGTCGGCGGCGACGATGTTGCTGGTGGGCGAGTCCGCGTCGAAGATCAGCGCGTAGTTGCCCTCGGCGCGCAGCCCCTGGATCACGGCGTTGACGCGCGCCTGGATGGGCTGGATCAGCTCGCGCTGACGCTGCTGGCTCTTGTCCTGGAGCTCGCTGGAGCGCTGCTCCAGCCGCTGCTGCAGCTGCTGTAGCTCCTTCTGCTTCGCCTGCTTCGCGCTGGATGAGAGGGCAATGGACTGCTTCTCGAACGTCTGGACGGCCGAGTCGAATTGCTGCCGCAGCTTCTGCGCCTCGTCCTGAAAGGCCTGATACTCCTTCTTGAACGTGGATTCGGCCGCCGCGTAGCCGGGCGTCTGCTCGAGAATCTGTTGCGAGCTGATGAACGCGATCTTGAGCCCCGGCTGCGCTTGGGCCCGCGCCTGGGTCGCGGCCGGAGCGACCGCGAGCAGTCCGATCCACGCCCATATGGTCACTACGCGCCTCATAACGATCTCCCCAAGAGAAAGCTACCGATCCAGGCGCCGCGCCCGAAGCGCGGGCCTCCGATCAGAAGAAGTTGCCGAGCTTGAAGTGCAGCTTGAAGCCGGGTGCGGGCCGACCGAAGTTGTCAGTGCGGTCGAAGCCGTACGCCCAGTCGATGCCGATGGGGCCGAGCGGTGAGATGATACTCAGTCCCAGCCCCGCACCCCGGAACAGGCGCGTCGGGTCGAACTCGCCGGCGTGCGCCCACACGTTGCCGGCATCGAAGAACGCGGATACGTAGAACATCTGCGACAGCCGCGCCCCCACCTCACCGGTCATCACGAGGTACGCCTTGCCGAACGAGGCGGCGGTCGCCTGGCCGTTGGTGGCGCTCGGGTCGTAGCCGCGCGGGGTGATCGAGAACTCGTCGTAGCCGCGGAGGGGAATGCCGTACTGCACGCCGCCCATCGTGAACAGCTGGTCGAAGAAGGGTGACGTGCCGAACACCAGCCCGGATCGCGTCGAGAGCCCCATCACGAACCGGACGGGCGACGTGCTGGCCGCGCCGCCCAGCTGGCCGAGC
>QHTS01000087.1 GCA_003220905.1 Gemmatimonadota bacterium
GAAGCACGTCGTGGGGTTGTTGCAGCCCGACGCCGGAGACGTCATCGTTGACGGCCGCGCGGTATCGACGCTCGAGCGGGACGCCCTCATGGCGCTGCGCCGCGAGATCGGATTCGTGTTCCAGTTCGCCGCGCTGTTCGACTCGATGACCGTGTTCGACAACGTGGCGCTGGGCTTGAGGCGGCGCGACCTCTCGGACGACGAAATCGCGGATCGCGTACGCGAGGCGCTGGCGGTCGTGGACCTGACGGGCGCGGAGGAGAAGCACCCGGCCGAGCTGTCGGGCGGGATGCGCAAGCGGGTGGGCATCGCACGCGCCATCGCCCTGCGTCCCCGCTACCTCCTGTACGACGAGCCCACCACCGGCCTCGACCCGGTGACCTCGGCGGTGATCGACCAGCTCATGGTGCGGACCCGCGAGCATCTCGGCGTGACCGGCATCGTGGTGACGCACGACATGCGGAGCGCCTATGCCGTCGGCGACCGCATCGCCATGTTGTACGAGGGCAAGATCCGGCAGGTGGGTACCGTGGCGCAGATCCAGCAGTCGGAGGATCCCGTGGTCCGCCAGTTCATCGAGGGACGCCCCGCGTGAAGCGCGAGAACGAATTCGCCGTCGGCTTGGTCGTGATCGCGGCGTTCGCGGTCGTGGTGGCCGGCGCGTTGTGGCTGTCGGGCGCGCATCTCGGCCGCACGGAAGCGGTGTACACGGCCCGGTTCCGCACCGTGGGGGGGCTCGGCGTGGGCGATCCGGTGGTGCTGCGGGGCGTACGGGTCGGCCGGGTCGAGGCGATCCGGCTCGCCTCCGGCAACTGGGTGGAGGCGGATCTGAAGATCTACGCTGGCGCGCAGCCCCCGCCCAGGCCGGCGGTGATCGCCGCGTCGGCGTCCCTGTTCGGCGAGTGGGCGGCCTCGCTCGTCTCGCTCGACCAGCTCCCGAACGATCCCAATATCAAGCAGGCGATCGCGGAGGCGCAGACGGCGGGGGGCGGGAAATGGCCGGGCGCCACGCTTCCCGACATCGGCCAGCTCACCGCGCAGGCGAGCCGCATCGCGACGGACATCGCGACCGTGTCCAGCCGGATCCAGACCGCGTTCGACTCCGAGGCCGTGCTCGAGCTGCGGCAGTCGATCAAGGATTTCGGCCAGGTCGCCGACAAGCTGGTGAAAGTCACGAACGAGCAGGCCGAGGTGATCGGATCGGTCGGGTCGAACCTGCGCCAGGGCTCGGACGTCCTCGCCAAAGCGGCGACCAACCTGCAGGCCACCCTGGGGCGCGTGGACTCGGCGACCAACCAAGGTCAGCTCGCGACCATCCTGAACAACTCCGCGACGACCAGCGCCAACCTGCGGTCGGCGTCACAGGACTTCCGCGACCTGCTCGACGCCGCCCACAAGAACCAGGAAAGCCTGGTGCGCGTCCTGGTGTCGGCCGACAGCGTGATGTCGCGCATCGCGAACCGCAGCGGGACGCTCGGCCTGCTGGTGTCGGACTCGACCTTGTACCGCGAGACCACCCTCACGATGATCCAGCTGCGGCAGCTCCTGTCGGACATCCAGGCGAACCCGCGGAAGTATTTCTCGTTCAGCGTCTTCTAAGGCAAATGCGGATTTCGGAATGCGGAATGCGGAATTGCAGTGAAGGTTCGCTCGCCTCACGACCTCCCCTGTACATTCCGCATTCCGAATTCCGCATTCCGCATTGGGTGAGGGGCGGGGGGATGGGATGAAGCGCAAGCAGCGCCGCGCCCAGCGGGAGACCTCGGCGGGCGGGGTGGTATTCCGGCGCGGATCGGACGGCGAGCCGCGGTTCCTGCTGATCCGCGATTCCTATCGCAACTGGGGGTTCCCCAAGGGCCACCTGGAACCCGGTGAGCCCCCTGCCGACGCCGCGCGCCGCGAGGTGGCCGAGGAGACCGGGCTCCAGGATCTGGTGCTGCACGGCCCGATTCGCGTGATCGACTGGTACTTCCGATTTCGCGGCAAGACGATCCACAAGTTCTGCCACTTCTTCCTGTTCGAGTCGAGGCGCGGCGAGTGCGTGCCGCAGACGGAGGAAGGCATCAGCGACTGCGCGTGGTACAGCCCCGAGGACGCCCGCCGCACCATCTCCTACGACAACGCGCGCGCGGTGCTGGAGCAGGCGACCGCGATGGTGCACGCCCTCGCCCACGTGGTGGACCGCGCCGCCCCGGAGCAGCCCGCATGACCGCCGTCGTGCCGGTGTTCAACCCTCGCGCCGAGCCGCGGCGGGCGGTGAAGCGCGGCTACCCGCGCGATGCGGGGAGCGTGCGGCTGTGCCGCACCCTCGCGGCAGTCGAGCGACTGCTGTACCAACGCCTCGTTGACGCGGTGGTGCTCGACGTGAAGACCGCGCCCGCCGCCGCGCTCGCGTTGCCGGCTCGGTTTCCCCGCATCCCCATGTTCGTGCTGTCGGCCCTGCGGCCCGACGACGGCCCGCTGCTCGCCGCCTGCGATGCGGCGGGGTTCGCCGGCATGCTGGTCGAGGGGGTGGACAACTCGGTGGCGGGGGAGTGGATCGCGGCCCGTACGGCGCAGGTGGCGCGACGCGAAGCGCTCGCCGATGCGCCCAAGCTGCTCCGCCTCACCGATCGGCTGCAGCTCGCTGCCTGGGACGAGGTGCTCCGCCGGGTCGGCTTCCCCACACAGACGGGCCAGGTGGCGGCGGCGCTGCGGGTCACACGGGAGCACCTGTCACGTGAGTTCGCCGCCGGCGGCGCTCCCAACCTGAAGCGGGTCATCGATCTGGCGCGCACGGCGTGCGCCGCCGATCTGCTGGGCAATCCCGGGTACACGGTGCGGGCGGTGGTGCACATCCTCGGCTACGCGTCGACCAGCCACCTCGCGGGGGCGGCGCGGCGCGTGGCGGGAACGACGCCGCAGGAGCTGCGGGCGGTGGGGGCGCGAGGCGTGCTTCAGAGATTCATAAGAGGAAGGACGCGGTCGCGGATATGAAATGCGGATTGCGGAATGCGGAATGCGGAATGTACAGGGCAGGTCGTGAGGCGAGCGAACCCTCACTGCAATTCCGCATTCCGCATTCCGAATTCCGCATTCTTGTGATATTCCGCACTCTTGTGATAAGTTTCACAATCTCCTAACCGGCATCCCAATGGCCACCGATTCCATTCTCCGACCCGGCGAGCTCAAGGAAATCCTCCTCAAGGAAATCCAGGCGGCCGATCTCGGCGAGATCGACGTGCGCGAGGTGGGCACGGCGCTCGAGGTGAAGGACGGCATCGCCCGCATTTACGGGCTCACCTCGGCGATGGCGGGCGAGATGCTGGAGTTCACTTCCTCGGAGACGGGGGAGAAGGTGACCGGGCAGGCGCTGAACCTGGAAGAGGACAACATCGGCGCCGTGATCTTCGGCGACTACCTCGTGCTGCGCGAGGGCGACGAGGTGCGCCGCACCGGCCGCGTGCTCGAAGTGCCCGTCGGCCCCGCCCTCGTGAGGCGGGTGGTGGACGCGCTGGGCCGTCCGGTGGACGGATTGGGCCCGCTCCACGGCACCAAGACCCGCAAGGTGGACATCGTCGCGCCCGGCATCATCAAGCGGCAGCCGGTGAAGGAGCCGCTCCAGACGGGGATCAAGGCGATCGACTCGATGATCCCGATCGGCCGCGGCCAGCGCGAGCTGATCATCGGCGATCGCGCCATCGGCAAGACGGCGATCGCGGTCGACACGATCATCAATCAGAAGGGCGCAGGGGTGATCTGCGTCTACGTGGCGATCGGGCAGAAGAACTCCACGGTCGCCTCGGTGGTGGAGCGATTGAAGGAGCACGGCGCGATGGACTACACGATCGTCGTCGTGGCGTCCGCCTCGGAGCCCGCCCCCATGCAGTACATCGCGCCGTTCTCGGGTTGTGCGATGGCCGAGTATTTCATGTACGACGAGAAGAAGGCGACGCTATGCGTGTACGACGACCTCTCGAAGCAGGCCGCGGCGTACCGCCAGCTGTCGCTCGTGCTGCGACGCCCGCCCGGCCGCGAGGCGTACCCGGGTGACGTCTTCTATCTCCACAGTCGCCTGCTGGAGCGGGCGGCCAAGCTGTCGGACCCGATGGGGGCGGGGTCGCTCACCGCCCTTCCCATCATCGAGACGCAGGCGGGCGACATCTCTGCCTACATCCCCACGAACGTCATCTCGATCACCGACGGCCAGATCTTCCTCGAGACCGACATGTTCTTCTCGAACGTGCGCCCGGCGATCAATCCGGGCATTTCGGTGTCGCGCGTCGGCGGCAACGCGCAGATCAAGGCGATGAAGCAGGTGGCGGGTCGCTTGCGGCTCGACCTCGCGCAATACCGGGAGCTCGAGGCGTTCGCCCAGTTCGGCTCGGAGCTCGACCAGGCGACGCAGAAGCAGCTCGCCCGCGGCGTCCGGGTCGTGGAGGTGCTGAAGCAACCGCAGTATCAGCCGATGCCCGTCGAGCAGCAGATCATGATCATCTTCGCCGTGACGAACGGCCATCTCGACGACGTCCCGGTGGACCAGATCCGGGCGTGGGAACAGGGGTTCCGCGACTTCATGGCGGCCCAGCATGCCGACGTCGGCGAGGAGATCCGGACCCGCCGGGTGCTGAGCGACGACCTCACGGCCCGGCTGCGCGCCGCCATCGCCGAGTACAAGCAGCTCGCCGCGCACTGATGGCGAAGCCCCGCGAGCTGCGCCGCCGCATCAAGTCCGTCCAGAGCACGCGCAAAATCACGAAGACGATGGAGCTCGTGGCCACGTCCAAGCTGAAGCGCGCCCAGGACCGCGTCGTCGCGGCGCGGCCGTACGCGACCGCCCTCGCCGAGGTCATCGGCGACCTCTACGCGCCGGAACTGGCGGAGCGGTTTCCCCTGCTGCGCCAACCGGCGCGGGACGGGCACGGGCGCCGGGTGGCCCTCGTGGTCATCACCGCCAATCGGGGGTTGTGCGGCGCGTTCAACGCCAACCTGATCCGCGAGGCGCGGCGCCGGATCGAGCAGCTCGAGGCCGAGGGGACCGGGGTCGACCTTCATCTCATCGGGAAGAAGGGGATCACCTACTTCAAGTTCGCGAAGCGGGCGGCGGCGTCGCAGCGGACCGACGTGGGTGACAAGCCCAAAGCCGAGCATGCGGCCGAGATTGTGGGTCCACTCATGAGCCAGTTCGAGGCGGGGGCGCTGGATGCGGTGGAGGTGGTGTTCGCCCAGTTCAAGAGCGCGGTGAGCACCCCGCCCACGACGCTGCGCATCCTCCCGATTACCCCTCCCCGGGCGGACGGGCGGACGGGCGGACGGGCGGACGCGGTGCAGTCACAGACCGCCAGTCCGGCTGACCGCCCGTCCGCCGCCTTCTATATCCTCAAGCCGTCCGCCGACGCGATCCTCGAGCAGCTCCTGCCGCTCTACGTGCGCAATCAGTTGTACCGGGCGCTCGTGGAAACCGCGGCGGCGTTCCTCGGCGCGCAGCGGACGGCGATGAAGAACGCCACCGACAACGCCGGCGAGATCATCGAGCTGCTGCAGCGCACGTACAATCGGGCGCGGCAGGCGCAGATCACCCAGGAGCTGGCGGAGATCGTCGGCGGGGCGGAGGCTCTGAAAGGATAGCGCATGGCGACGAGAACCAAGGAAGGCCCGAAGCAGCCGGCCGACGAGACGAAGCAGAACGTGGGCAAGGTCGTCCAGGTCATCGGCCCCGTGCTCGACGTGGAGTTCGAGCCGGAGCACCTGCCGGAGATCTACAATGCCATCGTGATCGACCACCGCGGCAACGGCGAAGGGGGGGGCACGCCCTCGATCCGCTTGACGGCCGAAGTGCAGCAGCACATCGGACGCAACCAGGTGCGCGCCGTGGCGATGACGTCGACCGACGGCGTGGTGCGCGGCATGGAGGTGGTCGATACCGGCACCCCGATCACGGTGCCGGTCGGCCCGGCGGCGCTCGGTCGGATCCTCAACGTACTCGGCGAGCCGGTGGACGAAGGCGATCCGATCTCCTCCGATGCGGAGCGCTGGCCGATCCACCGCGAGACGCCGAAGTTCGTCGACCTGGAGCCCAAGACCGAGGTCTTCGAGACCGGGATCAAGGTCATCGACCTGATCGCCCCGTTCGTGAAGGGCGGCAAGATCGGCCTATTCGGCGGGGCCGGGGTGGGGAAGACGGTCATCATTCAGGAGCTGATTCACAACGTGGCGATGGGCCACGGCGGCCGCTCGGTGTTCTGCGGTGTGGGGGAGCGCACCCGCGAGGGAAACGATCTCTATCTGGAAATGAAGGAGAGCGGGGTCCTCAAGTCCTGCTCGCTCATCTACGGTCAGATGAACGAGCCCCCGGGCGCGCGGCTGCGGGTAGGCCTGACGGGCCTGACGGTGGCCGAGTACTTCCGCGACGTGGAAGGCCAGGACGTCCTCGTGTTCATCGACAATATCTTCCGGTTCACGCAGGCGGGCTCCGAGGTATCGGCCCTGCTCGGGCGGATGCCGTCGGCGGTGGGCTATCAGCCGACACTCGCCACGGAGATGGGCGAGCTGCAGGAGCGGATCACCTCCACCAAAAAAGGGTCGATCACGTCGGTGCAGGCGATCTACGTCCCCGCCGACGACCTCACCGACCCGGCGCCGGCGACCGCGTTCTCGCATCTCGACGCGACCGTGGTGCTGTCACGTCAGATCTTCGAGCTCGGCATCTATCCCGCCGTGGATCCGCTCGCGTCGTCGTCGCGCCTTCTGGACGCGCAGTACTTGGGGGAGCGCCACTACAAGGTGGCGGTCGAGGTGCAGCGGATCCTGCAGCGCTACAAGGACCTCCAGGACATCATCGCGATCCTCGGGATGGACGAGCTGTCCGAGGAAGACAAGCAGCTGGTGGCGCGCGCCCGCCGGGTGCAGCGCTTCCTCTCGCAGCCGTTCTTCGTGGCCACCCAGTTCACGGGTCTCGAGGGCAAGTACGTGAAGCTCGAGGACACGATCAGCTCGTTCGAGCGGGTCGTGGCCGGGGAGTTCGACCACCTGCCCGAGCAGGCCTTCTACATGGTGGCCGGGATCGACGAGGCGCTGGAGCAGGCGAAACGTCTGGCCGCGAGCTGAGTGATGCACGTCACCGTCGTTTCGCCCGAGCGAGCGGTATTCGATGGGTCCGCCGACGCGGTCGTCGCGCCGGCGTACGACGGCCAGGTCGGCATCCTGCCGCGCCACGCTCCGTTCCTGACGTTGCTCGGGACGGGTGTGTTGCGGGTGCAACAGGGGAGCGCGTCGAGCCGCTTCCAGGTGGCGGGAGGATTCCTCCAGGTAGTCGGCGATGCCGTCAGGGTCGTCGCCGATCGGGTCGACGCGTCTTGACAGATCCGCGCCCCGCTTTTAGCGATGTGCGGCCGTTTGCTTCACTCGTCGCGCCCTTGCACGGTTCCCTATAGGGGAGGCTCCCACATGCGGAAGTGGATCGGCAGTGCCCTGCTCCTTGCCGCCGTGGCGTTCATCCCGGCAGAACTCGTAGCCCAGCGGCGCCCTGCGGCCCGTCCCGCCACCCGCGCGCAGCGCCCCCGATTCGCGGCGGAGCTCAATTGGAGTAGCGACTTTGACTTCGGAATCGGCGCCCGGGGCGTGTTCGGGCTGCAGTCGCTGTTTCCCAAGGTGCCGCTCGATGGTAGCGTCTCGTTCGACTACTTCTTTCCGAGCCATCCCAGCGGCACCAGCTTACACTACTGGGAGATCAACGGCGACGTCGCATACCGGTTCACTGTCCCGGCCAGGAGTTCCTTTCGTCCCTACGGCGGCGGTGGCTTGAACATCGTCCACGTCTCAAGCAAGGTCACCTTCGGGGGTCAAACCATCAGCGGCTCCGACACCAAGGTTGGACTGAACCTGCTCGGCGGTACCACGTTCAAGGTGAAGGGCACGATCACCCCGTTCGTGGAAGCTCGCGGGGAGCTCGGTGGGGGTAAGACGTTCGTCCTCACGGGCGGCGTCCGCTTCTGATCCATTGACTCTCGGCGCGGCCCGTCCACTTGGTGGGCGGGCCGCGTCGCTTTGCGCGCGCGGAACGATGCCCGGTCGGCTGGGTACCTGTTTCACGCTGACCCGGATTGACGGAAGGAGCCGAGCATGAGACGTGAGGTAGCGGTCTTGGTCGCGGTGCTGGCGGGAGGGGCCTCCCCGCAATCGGCCGGGGCGCAGGCGACTGGCATGCCGTCATTCAACGCCCCCTACCGGGCCTTCCAGCGCTCGGAGCTCGGCGGCGTCTTCAGCTTTCCGGAGGGGGGCGGCACCGCGTTCGAAGGCGTGTACCGCTATGCGAGCGGCAAGTTCGACATCGGATTGCGTGGAGGGTTTTTCGCTCCTGGCAGCGGCGCGAAGACGGTCCTGCTCGCCGGCGCGGAGGCGCGCCAGCGCGTGATCACGCACACCGTGGATTTCCCGCTGGACGGGGCACTCATGGTGGGAGCGGGCGCCAATGTGGTGAGCGGCGGCTCGGCGCTCATCATCCCGGTCGGGCTCTCGCTCGGCCGGCGCATCGATCCGCAGGGATCCACCGTGAGCATCGTGCCGTACGTGCAGCCCACGTTCGCGTTCATCGTCGGCGACTTCCCGTCCGATCTCGTGTTCGGCTTCGGCGTCGGCGCGGACTTCCGGCTGTCTCGCGTGCTCGACGCGCGCGTCTCCGGCGGCCTGGGCGACCGGCCGCTCACCGGCGTGTCGATCGGCGCCGTGTGGGTGCACTGAACTGAAGGAGGTTGTGGAGGATGGTGAAGGTTGGTGATCCTCCACCATCCTCCACCGACCTCCACCAACCTCCCCGAAGGAGTACTTATGCGCGCAGTGTTGACACTGGGATTGGCAGCATGTCTGGCGACGCCCGCAGCGGCGCAGTGGCTGGGAATGCCGGTGTGGAACAGCCCCAAGGGCGGGACCGGGGTCACGATCAGCGGTGACTACGGGAAGCCCAATGATGCGAACGGGGGTGGTAACGCTTGGGGAGGCCACGCCTCGCTCGGCGTCGGCACGCTGACCTTCACGGCCGGTGTGGCGCGCTGGAAGCCCGACGCGGCTACTGAGGGCTTCACGTCCATCGGTGGGAACGCGGCGTTCCGGCTGATCGGCGGCAGCTTGCTGCCGTTCTCCCTCAACCTGCAGGCCGGTGCGGCTCGGACCGATTCCGCCAATTCCACGCCCGCCCGGACCGCGGTCACGGGTGCGGTAGGGTTTTCTGTGCCCCTGCCGACGCCCGGCATCAGCATCGAGCCGTATTTCTCTCCCGGCATCCGGTACCGCAGTAGCGGCGGCACGAACACCACCAAGTTCGGGTACGTGTTCGGGGCCAACCTCAGCTTCGGCCTCGTCGGGGTGCACCTCGCCTACGACAATGAGAGAAAGACGGGCGGCGGGAACGTGGGGGTGTTCGGCGTCGGTCTGCACGTGGATCTCCACCTGCCGCTCGGTATGTGAGCGGGACCTAAAGGAGGTTCCTCCACCAACCTCCCCCGTGTCGATCAGCCTCGTGCAGGTGCATTAGAGCGACACAGGATTGACTAGCGGGGCCGCGGTTCCTACCGTTGCTCCATCTCGCTGGACCGTGCGCCCTGGTCCCACACGGTTTCCTCAGGCGTGAGGGGGCACTTATGAAGCGCACAGCGTTGACGCTCGGATTGGCATTGCTGGCGACGCCGGCCACGGCACAGTGGCTCGGCGAGCCGGCGTGGAACCACCCAAACGCCGGGACCGGCTTCACGATCTACGGGGATTACACCCAGCCCAGCAGTGAGGCGGGGGGCGGGAACGCTTTCGGCGGCCGCATCACGCTCGGGGCCGGTACGTTCACCTTGACGGGCGGGGTGTCGTCCTGGAAAAAAGACCTCGTCAGCGAGCGGGTAACCACCTTCGGTGGCACGGCCGCGTTCCGCTTGATCGGCGGCAGCCTCATCCCGGTCGCCCTCAACCTGCAGCTTGGCGGCGGTCACAGCCTGGAGATCACCTCCAGCAGGACCACCGTGCCGGTGCAGACCACGCTGCTCGCCGCGGTAGGCTTGAGCGTCCCGCTGCCCACACCGGTCGTACGTGTCGAGCCGTTCGTCTCGCCCGGGATTCGGTATCACCACTATGCAAACGCGGCCCCGAACCAGACCAACTTCGGATGGGTGATCGGAGGCAACGTCGGGTTCGGACCGATTGGGATTCACGTCGCCTACGACTCGGAAAAGTTCGACGACGGGAAGAGACACGGAGTGCTCGGCATCGGCGCCAACATCGAGCTCCGGCCGTCAGGCCCGTAACGGCTGGATCACAACCCGGTCGGAAGCCGCTACCTTTTGGGGCGCGGCGCGCCCCGTCCGTTTCCAGGAGCTCTGTGATCCGGTTTCTCGTCACGCGGGGGTCGGTCCTCGTGCTGGCCCTCGCGCTGAGCGGCTGTGCGCTCACGCTGGACTCGACCCATCTCGGCGTCCCGGTCTCGCTCGCCGGCGCCGCCCAGCGGCCCGATTCGGGCACGCCGTTCCGCGTGACGAAACACTCGATCTATATGCTCCTGGGCCTCCTGCCGGTGGCGCAACCAAATCTCGAGGACATCCTCGCCGGACAAGCCGGCACCGGAACGCGCATCACGAATTTGCGCATCAAGGTGCGGAGCCGCTGGAGCGACCTGCTGGTGACCGGTCTGACGCTGGGGCTCGTCGTGCCGCGGTCGGTGACGTTCGAGGGCGTGGTCGTCGGACAGTAGCGGCAGGTGCGCCAGTTAACGCGCGACCAGCTTTTTCACGAGCGCGGTGGTCCGCTCCGCCGCACCCCGTCCCTCCCGCACCAGCCGCTTCCCGGCCGCGCCCGCCTTGGCGCGGGCCCCTGGATCGTGATGCCACACGAGCCACTGCGAGTGCAGCTGGTGCCGGCCGTCGGCGCTCAAGGCCACCGCGCCGCCGCGCTCGATCAACAGCGTCGCGTCGCGGCTCATGTGCCAGTGTGGGCCCACCGCCACCGGCACCCCGAACACCGCCGGCTCGAGCACCGAATGGAGTCCCGCGCGGTGGTACCCGCCGCCGACGACCGCGACGTCCGCGAGCGCGTACAGGTCGGCCAGGATCCCCACGCGATCGACGACGATCACCGGCGCGGAGGACGTGTGCTCTACCTGTGACAGCCGGACGGGGCGGGGCAGGCCCAGCCGCTTGGCGGCCTGCGCGATGCCGGCGAGGTGGTCGGGGTTGGGCTCGTGGGGCGCGAGGACGAGCCGTGCGCTGGGCACCTGCGCGAGCAGGTCTACGAACGCCGGCAGGACCACCGCTTCGTCGGCCGGCCAGGTGGACCCGGCGACGATGGTGAACGTGCCGGCCGGGGCGATGGCGAGGCGCGCGAACGGGTCGCGCGTGCGGTCGAAACGCTCCGCCCGCTCGGCGACGCTGTCGTATCGCGTGTCCCCCGTCACCTCGATGGCCCCGGGGCGCGCGCCCAGCTGCTCCAGGCGCCGGCCATCCTCTGCGCTGATCGTGCCGATGCGCTCGAGCGCGCGGTAGGCTGCCTCCGCCCAGCCGCGCGCCGGCCAGCGGAGCCGCGAGCTGTGCGGCGCGACCGTGGCGGAGATGAGGCCCAGCTTCACGCCGCGCTGTGCCGCCGCGAGCGTCAGCTCGGGCCACACGTCGAGCTTCGAGAACACGAGCGCCGCGGGCTGGAGCGCCTCGAGCACGCTCGCCACTTCGGCCGGGCGGTCGAGCGGCAGGTAATCGGCGACATCGACCGGCAGGGTACGCGCGAGCCGCTCGGCGGAGGGGGAGAAGAACGTATAGGCGAGCTGCCAGTGCGGTGCCTCGGCGCGCACGGCTTCGAGCACCGGCTTCGCCTGGAGGCCCTCGCCCACCGACGGGGCGTGCACCCACAGCAGCGGTCGCTTGGGATCGCGGTGGGCCCGCGCCCACGCGGCCAGCCGGTCGGTCACGCCGCGACGCGCATCGAGACCGCGGGCGAGCTTCTTGTCGAACCGCGCGGCGAAGGGCAGGGCCCGGTGCGCGAGCCCGATGCTGAGCCGATATATGAAGGAAGGGCGCGCCATCAGCGCGGCCGGGGAGGGGGCGTCGCCGTCTTGGTCCGGTAGATCGAGTCCAGCACGGCCCGGAAGACCGTGACCGGGGCCGCGCCCTCGAGCAGGGCGCCCTCGATATAAAAGGTAGGGGTACTCGTCGCGCCCGAGCGCCGCGCGCGCTCGGCGTCCGCGCGGACGTCCGCGGCCGTGGCCCCGGACGCGACGCAACTGGCCAGGCGCGCGCGGTCGAGACCTGCCGAGTCGCCAAGCGCCAGGAGATACGCTCGGGGGGAGGCGAGGGCGGCCCACTGGTCCTGGCGGCGGAACAGCAGGTCGTGCATCGGCCAAAACCGTTCCTGCCGGGCGGCGCACAACCCGACCTCCGCAGCCGTCGCGGCGTTCTTGTGCACGCTCGACAGGGGCAGGTTGATGTACACGAACCGGACCTTGCCCGTCTGGACGTACTCGCGCTCGAGCAGCGGCATCGTGCCGAGGGCGAACTCGCGGCAGTAGGGACACTGGAAGTCCGACATTTCGTACACGGTCACGGGCGCGTCGGGACGGCCCTTGGTCCGGGCAGCCAGCGGGTCGGGCGCCTGGCGGGATCCCGGGCGGCCCGGCATGATGACGAACCACGCGGCGGCTACGAGGAGTGCACGGATCATGAGGGTTTTCTGGCGACCAACCATAGTCAGTCGTGAGTAGCGGCGCCACGGCGGGACTGTTCCACAATGAAACATCTGTCAGGGCCCGGCCCGCTCTAGCGCGGTGCGGTAAATGATGATATAAAAGCGGCGTTAGCCGTCGCCGTCACCGCGCGTTGTGCGCCCTTCCCGCCGTCGTCGTCGTGCGAGCGCGCGGTTCGTTGAATGAACATCGGTAGGTGCAGTGCGTTGTTGGATTGCCGGACCGCCAGACAGGCGGCGCCGGTCGTGCGTGTCACATTACCTCGCAGGAGGGGACATGCAATTCACACCCCGTCGGTTCATTCCCTTCATTCTCAGCGCGTTTCTCGCTCTACCGGCCCTGCTCGCCGCGCAGGCGCCGGTGACGATCACCGGCAAAGTCACGAGCGACGCCGGCCAGCCGCTAGGGCAGGTCGAAGTCGCGATTCCGACCATGGGGCTGGGCGCGCTGAGCAAAGACGACGGTCGTTACACGATCGTCGTGCCCGGCGCCCGCGTCTCGGGCCAGACCGTGACGATGGCCGCGCGACGCCTGGGCTACAAGTCGCAGAGCGCCCAGGTCACCCTCACCGCGGGAGGTGTGACGCACGACTTCGTGCTCGCGGCCAACCCGCTGCAGCTCGGTGAGGTCGTCGTGACCGGTGCCGGTACCTCCACCGAAACCGAAAAGCTCGGCGCCGTCCGTAACAACGTTTCATCGGACCTGATTCAGAAGGCGGGCGAGACGAACGTGGTCGAGGCACTCGCCGCGAAAGCGCCGAACGTCACGGTGCTCCAGCAGTCAGGAGACGCTGGGGCCGGGTCGTTCATTAACATCAGGGGCATCAGCACCATCCTTGGCTCGAACCAGCCGTTGTTCGTCGTGGACGGCGTCCCCATGGACAACTCGAGTTTCTCGACGGCCAACTTCGACGCATCGTACTCCGGTAACGGCGCGGCCGGGCAGACCGAAAGCACCGTGTCAACGAACCGGCTTGCGGACTTGAACCCGAACGACATCGAGTCCGTGGAGATCCTGAAGGGGCCGGCGGCAAGCGCCATCTACGGATCGAAGGCTGGAGCGGGCGTGGTGCTCATCACGACCAAGTCCGGCCGCCCAGGGCCCACGCATTTCACTTTCCGCTCGACGACGTCCTTTGACGACGTCAACCACACCTACCCACTGCAGACCAAGTGGGCGCAGGGGGATCTCAATGTCGCTGCTGATACAACGGTCGCGACGGGGTGTGGCCAGCACGCCAGCCAGGGGAACTGCGCCACGTCGTGGGGCCCGCAGGTCACGAGTCCCGTCTACGACCATGCGAACGAGATCTATCGGACAGGGAGCACCCTGGACAACAGCATCGCGATCTCGGGCGGAAACGACCGCACGACGTTTTACCTGTCGGGCGGCAACACCTACCAGCGCGGCATATTCCTCGGTCCGAACAATGACTTCTCGCGCACTTCCGTACGCTTCAAAGGGACGCACCGCCTGGTCGACGTCCTAAAGATCGGGGCAGACCTGGCGTTCGCGGATACGCGCGCCAAGTACACACAGACGGGGAACAACGTCTTCGGCGTCCAGCTCGGTGACCTGCGTACGCCGCCGAACTTCAACAACATGCCGTACTTCGTCAATATCGGTGGTGGCATCCAGGAGCGCTCGTACCGGTTCCAGAGCCCCGGTCCCACCACAGCCCTGAACACGCGCGGCTACGATAACCCGTTTTGGGTGCTCAACCAGCAACTGAACACTTCCAACGTGGGCCGCGTGTACGGCAACGTGAACGCAGAGTATGTGCCGCTCGCGTGGCTCAAGTTTAACTACACCCTCGGCGCGGACTACGCGAACGACGAGCGGCTGGAGGGATGTCCAATCGGATCCACCGATGTCTGCACCAAGGGGCGAGTGATCTCGGCCAAGATCGTCAACTACCAGATCGATCACAACCTCACCGGGACCGCAACCTACACGATCAACCCCGATTTCGGCGGTACGGTCACCGTTGGGCAGAACTTGAACACCCGGAACGTACGGTTCCTGGGAGCCGTGGGCCGCACCCTGGTGGCGCCCACGCCATTCAAGTTGTCGAACACGGTAACGCAAGACCTGCCAGCCGACTCGGAAACGGTGATCCACGACGCCTCGTGGTTCGGCCAGGCGACCTTCGACATGTGGAACCAGCTGCACGTATCGGCGGCGATCCGCAACGACGGTTCGTCGACGTTCGGCCGGCAGAATTTGCGCAGTTGGTTCCCGAAGGGCAGCCTAGCGTGGGAGTTCACCAAGGCGATCGGCGAGCGCTCTTGGCTGTCGTACGGCAAGGCCCGCGTGGCCTACGGTGAGGCGGGCGTGGAGCCGCAGCCCTATCTCACCTCGCAGACGTTCTCGAGCGCCTGTAACGGCGGTATCGCACAGGGGACGTGCAACACGCCCACCCAGAACAACATCGGCGGGCTCACGGCGAGTACGACAAGGGCGGCCTCGGTGCTCAAGCCCGAGCGCTCGAAGGAGTTCGAAGGCGGGCTTGACCTGGGGTTCGCGAAGGACCGGGCCGACGCGAGCATCACCTGGTACAACAAGAAGTCCGAGGATGTCATTCTGCTCGAGCCGCTCGCCGCATCGACAGGCTTCCTGTTCCAGGGCGCGAATGCCGCCACCATCCGCAACCGGGGCTGGGAGCTGGCGGTCAACGCGCGCCTGGTCCAGCAGGCGGACTACGGGTGGATCGTGGGGTTGCAATGGGCTCGCAATCGGAGCCTCGTGCAATCGCTCGGCCCCTTCGGGCACGTGTCGATCGGCGACTTCCTCACCCAGATCGATTCGGTCGGCCAGCCGGTCGGTGTCTACCTCGGCGGCGGGTACTATCGGTGCGGGCTCACCGACCCCGCCACGCCGGTGGCGATCGACGCCGCTGGTACCACGGGACCTCTCAGTACGGTGTGCAGCGGCGCGCCGAAGGGCGCGCTGTATATCGATCCGACCGGGTTCCCCGTGGGGCCTGACTCGCGCATCATGATGGATCCGAACTACGATTGGACCGGCAATGTGCGGACCTCCTTCCGCTACAAGGGTTTGCAAATCTCCGGCCTGCTCGACGTCCGCCACGGCGGGAAGATCTGGAACGGCACCAAGGGATCGCTCTACAACTGGGGGACCCATCTGGACACCCAACAGCGCGCGATCTGCGACGCCGCCGGGTGCACGGGGAACACGCAGACGTTCGGATCCAGCGGCTGGTTCCCTGGGCCGGTTGTAGGGCCAGGGAAGGGGACGGCGGTCCCCATCGGAGAGAACTGGTATGCCGGGTACGCGGCCTGCCCCTACACGGGCATCGACGAGGCGTGCATCGAGGATGCCGGGTTCGTCAAGCTGCGCGAGATCTCCCTCAGCTACACCATTGACGCGCCCTGGGTGCAGCGCACGATCGGCTTCTCGAGCATCGACCTGCGCATCTCGGGCCGCAACTTGAAGACCTGGAGCAACTATACGGGCTATGACCCTGAGACGAACCTCGGGGGAACGATCTCGTCGAATTTGGGAGCCAGCGGCGTCGATTACTTCAACAACCCGCAGACGCGCTCGTTCTCGTTTGCGGTCACCCTCAACCACTAACCCCGAGGAGATCGACATATGGTTCGCAATACAAGTGTCGCGATCGTCTCGCTGGGCTTGCTCCTCGGGGCGGCAAGCTGTAATAGCTTCTTGACGGGAGACAAGCTGAGCTCGACCCCGAACCAGCCCGCGAGCGCCTCCCTCCAGCAGCTCTTCATGGGCGTGCAGGCCACGCAGTTCGCGTTGCAGGAAGGCCAGATCCCCATGATGGTGTGCATGTGGGTGCAGGCGTGTGGGGCAAGTGGCAACCGCTTTGTCGAGCTGTCGGGGCGCTACAACTTCACCGTGGCCTCGAACGTCGGTGCCAACACGGCAGACTGGGCGCTCATATACGACGCTGGCGGTCTTGTGGACATCCACCAGGCTGAGGCGGACGCCCGGACGGCCGGGGATTCGACTTGGCTCGGGATCGCGAAGATCTGGGAAGCGCTCACGGTGGGGAGTACGGCCGACCAGTGGGGGAACATTCCGTACTCCCAGATTGCGACCAGCCCCACGCCGGCCGCCGACGACCAGTTCGCGGTGTACAACGCCGTACAGACCTTGCTCGACGAGGCGATCGCCGAGCTCCGAAACGCGAGCGGGGGCGGCCCTACCACGGCGGACCTCGTGTTCCGGGGCGACAGGACGAAGTGGATCGCGGTGGCGTACACCCTGAAGGCGCGCTACTTCATGCACACGGCGGAGTCCCTCGGGACGCCCGCTTATCAGAACGCCATCACCGCGGCAACGAACGGCATCGGTGACAACACCGGTGCCGGCGATTTCCGTGCGTTCCATTCGTCGGCGCCCGCGGAACGCAACATGTGGGCCCAGTTCCAGGGGACCTCGTTTGGGAACGACATCAAGGCCGGAAAGACCCTCACCGACATCATGAATGCGCGCAACGATCCGCGATTGCCCGCGTACTTCTGCTTGAACGGGAACGGCGGATACGGTGGCCAAGACTTCAACGCGCCGCAGCCCGCGGCGACGATATCAGGTTATGGATGCACGCCGGCACCACAGCGGTTCGGCGACACGTTCCGGGTGCCCTATGTCACCTATGGCGAGAACGAGCTCATCCTCGCCGAGGCGAACAAGTGCCTTGCGAGCGCGCTGCCATGCAATCACACGACGGCTACCGCGACGGCAGGCGATCCCACCGCCCTCACGCACCTGAACAATGAGCGGACGTACGTCAACACCCTCTATCCGGCGACCGCACCTCAGGTTGCGCTGCCGCCCGTCGGAGCCGTGGTCGGGGCCGCGCTCTTGGACTCGATCATGACCGACAAGTACGTGTTGATGTTCCAGAACATGGAAACGATCATGGATTATCGGCGGACCTGCATTCCGACGATCACGCCCGTGGTCGCGGGCAACACCTTGGGATTCAAGAACGTGCCCGGGGAGCTGTTCTTCCCGTTGAGCGAGCTCGACGCGAACCCGGGCTTGCCGAATCAGAGCACGCGGCTCGCAGCCCACTTCTTCCGGACCCCGGGCGACACGCACGCGTGCACGAACGACGCTGCGCCGTGAGGCCAGCGGTGCGTGCGTAATCGTACGGGCACTGTTATGATGAATGGGGAGCGAATCCGCGGTCGGGGTTCGCTCCCCTACCCATGTAGGAGTCGAGGCCAAGGCGGGGATCAATGGACTCACGCCGTGCCCTCCTAGTCGCCGGAGTGCTCGCGCAGGTCGGCTGCTACAACTACCTGCCGTTGCGACGGTCGGGTCTCGTCCCGTCGAGCCACCTGTCAATCACGCTCACCGAGTCCGGCTCGGATGAGCTGGCTCCCTATCTGGGGCCGAACGTGCTCGTGGTCCGCGGGCGCTACGTGGGCCCGAACGAGCGCGGCCTTGCGGTCTCGGTGGAGTCCGTGGAGTCGCGCCGGGGGGGCATCGCGCGGTGGGCCGGCGAGACGATCGTCGTACCTGCGGAGTTCGTACGGGCATTGGAGCAGCGCCAAGGTTCGTGGAGCAAGACGCTCCTGCTCGCCAGCGCGTCGGTAGTAGGGTTCGTGGTGGCCTACGAGGCACTCGGCCCGGGCTCCAGCGGGGACGTCGCCGGGCGGTCCGGGCCCGGGCCCAGTCGGCACTGAAGTGAACGAGCTTGCCACGGCGGGGTATGGAGGAACTCATTGGGAGATGTGCGTATGCGCGCCGCAGTCTTCATCGCCGCCTGCTTGACCGCAGGGTGCTACTCTTACACTCCGCTCACGACCACCGACCCTGAGCCGGGGACATCTCTCGTGACCACCCTTACGGACGACGGGGCGCGTGAGCTGGCCCGCTATCTCGGGTCGGACGTCTTCCTCGTGCGCGGACGCTGTGTGGGCGGGGACGAGCTCGGCCTGCGCGTGTCGGTCGCCGCGGTGGAGACGAAGGGTGGCGACCTCAAGTTGTGGGGCGGCGAGATCGTCACCATTCCCGCGGCCGCCATTGCGTCGGTCGAGATCCGGCGCTTCGCCAAGGGGCGGAGCCTCTTGCTCGCCGGTGTCGGCGTGGCGGGCGTGGCTGCGACTACCTTGGCGTTCTCCTTGACGGGCAGTGGCTCCGCCCCGGGCGCCAAACCGCCGCCACCCCCGCCCAAGTAGCTTCGTCCTAGAACACGCCGACGCTCGAGCGGCGCAGGTCCGTCTCGAGCGTCCATTCGATGTATTGGCCGGGCTGAATCACCAGGGTCTGCGTGCGGGCGTAGTCCGTGCTGCCGATCGGATCGCCAAGCAGTTGCAACTCATGCCCCAAGCCGAGCAGCCGGACGGGGATGAAGAACACCCTCGAGGACGATCCGGTTACGGTACCCACCCGCGTTTCCTGGCCGTCATGCAGGACGTAGACCACCACGTCTAGATAGTTGTGGTTGGTGACGCTGAGGGCGATCTCGCCCTCGGGGACGTCGAACGCGGGCAACCGCTCGGCCTTGTTGCCCCGGTTGAATACGAAGCAGGCGGGTGAGACAGCGAGCAGCGCGACGAGCGCCGCCCGGAGCCGAAGCACGCGGACCGAGCGCTCGCGGGTCATGCGAGCGAACGTATCACGCGCTCGGAACAGGCGGAAGGCGACGCACCAGGCACGTGTGGGCATGACAATTCCCGGACAAACACGCGTCGTCTTTACAGTCCAGATGTTCCGTTTTGTAACACCACCGAGCTTGCGACTGCTCGTGCCGCGGGACACCTTAGCGAGGCCGTTCCACTCCTCTTCCCCCGTCATTAGGAGAGTGGCATATGCGCCACGCATGGTCCGCTTGCCGTCCTTCTTGCTCGTCCGCCGTCTCACTCGGAGCGCGATGCAGATGTAGTTGCCGGTAGGCCGTCGGAGCTGGCCTACCGGATGCCTGCGCGACCGACTCACCGCAACGCTCCGCGGGTGCTGCAGCGTGTGCCCGCGCCGGCCGGATCCCGTTCCAGGACCCTTTGGATGAGGACACGCTCCATGAACGCATTTCGCATTCGCCAATTCCTCGGCAGCGCGGCAGCGATCCTGTTGCTCGCAGCGGTTGTCGCCGAGCCGGTGCAGGCGCAGCGCGGCACAGTCGCTGGGCAGGTGACGGACAAGTCGAACCAGCCGGTGTCGGGCGCCTCGGTGATCATCATCGGCACCAGCCTCCAGGGGCGCACGACCCGCGAAGGCCGCTTCACGCTCACGAACGTGCCGGCGGGCCAGTACCAGGTCCAAGTCCGGCTGATCGGCTACGCGACCGCGACGAGCCCGGTCACCGTGGCCGCTGGTCAGACCGCGACAGCCGACTTCGTGCTCACCGCGGCTGCCGTGCCGCTCGATGTGGTCATCGTGTCGGCCACGGGACAGGAACAGCTCAAGCGCGAGAGCGGCAGCAACGTGGGGACGATCGACGCGGCCACCGTCGCGCAGGCCGCCTTGCCGACCAACGCCGCAGATCTCCTCAACTCCCGCGTGCCGGGCGTGGAGGTGATGCAAAGCGGCGGGACCACCGGGACCGGGTCCCGCATCCGGATCCGGGGCGCGACCAGCCTCTCGCTCCGTAATGAGCCGATCATCGTCGTGGACGGCGTGCGCGTGGACAACGTCCCGAACGCCGACGGCGGACTGGGCGCGGCGGGCGGGCAGGCGCCGTCGCGTCTCAACGATCTCAACCCGGAGGACTGGGAGTCGGTGGAAGTGGTCAAGGGTCCGTCCGCGGCGGCGCTGTACGGTACCGACGCGGCCAACGGCGTGATCCAGATCCGAACCAAGCAAGGGCGGCCCGGGCCCACGAAGTGGAGTGGATATCTCGAAGGCGCCGTGCTGAACGACCCGACTCAATGGCCGGCGAACTATTTCTCCCGCGGGAGCAACGGCAGGTCCTGCCGCCTTACGTCCCAGGCCTTGGGAAGCTGCACGGTGGTCGCCGTGGACAGCTTCAACCCGCTCGAGCAGAACTCGCCGTTCCGGCAGGGGGTGCGCCAACAGTACGGTGTGAACGTCTCGGGGGGCAACGAGGCCACCACGTTCTACGTGTCCGGGGATTTCCAGCGTGAGAAGGGCATCTTCGAGTCGAACGACCTCAAGAAGACCAACCTGCGCGTCAACCTGCACAACCAGATCAGCCAGCTGATGGATCTGTCGGTCACGAGCGCCTACGTGTCGAGCGATCTGGCGCTCCCACAGAACGACAATAACTCCTTCGGGATCCTCCCGAGCGGGCTGCTCGGGTTCGCGTTCGACACGGCCGCGCCCCTCGCGAACGTGCCGAATCCACGAGGCGGGTACCGATTCCTCACGCCGGCACAGGCCACCGCTATTTCCGCCACCCAGCGCATCGAGCGCTTCACGGGTGGCCTGAACCTCAACTTTCGGCCGTGGAGCTTCCTCTCGGTGCGCGGCACCGCGGGCTACGACGTGAACAACCAAGGCGACAACTTCCTGAACCCCCCCAGCGTGAACCCCTTCGATCTCGAGGGGAGCGCGTTCGGGTACCGCGCGCAGGTCCGCACCTACTCGGCGAACCTGTCGTCGACGGGGTCGTTCCGCCTGTCGCCGGTGGTGACGTCGAACACGACGGTGGGGGTGCAGTACACTAAGAACATCTTCGAACAGATTCGGGCGTCCGGTCGACGGATTGTCACGGGAACCGGTGGGGTAGGCGGGGTGGTCATCCCGGCGGCGAGCGATTCCATCGCGCCGCAAGTCACGCTGGGCGGCTACGTCGAAGAGCAGATTGGCATCCGCGACCGGGTGTACCTCACCGGGGCGCTGCGTGCCGACAAGAACTCAGCATTCGGCACGGAGTTCAGCAATATCCTGTACCCGAAGCTCTCCGGTTCGTGGGTGATCTCGGAGGAGCCGTTTTTCCCGCGCCTGAGCTGGCTGTCTAGCCTCCGGCTGCGGGCCGCGTGGGGCGGGTCCGGCCGGGCGCCGGGAACGCTCGATGCCCAGCGGTTCTTCGTGCCCGTCGCGGTGGCGGCGGACGGCAGCGACTTGCCCGGGGTCACGATCGGTGGGGTCGGGAATGCGGGCCTCAAGCCGGAGCGGACCCGGGAAATCGAGACCGGGTTCGACGCGGACTTCGCGCAGCAGCGGATCCACTTCGAGGCCACGTATTACGACAAGGACTCGAAAGACGCTCTGGTCGCGGTCCCGATCGCGGGGTCGGCGGGTGAAAGCTTCACCCGGCTGGACAACCTCGGCGAGGTGAGCAATAAGGGCGTGGAGTTCCTCCTCTCGGCCCAGGTGATCAATACGCCGAGCCTCTCCTGGAGCGTGACCGCGAGCGCGTGGGGGAACAAGAACCGCGTCCTCGCCACCGACGCGGACAGCACGCCGATCATCTTCGGCCTGGGCGGCTCGACGCAGCGCCACCAGGTCGGGTACCCGGCAGGCGGCTATTGGGGCACGTCCTACACCGCCCGGGATCTCAACGGCGATGGGTTGATCGATCCCATCGCCGAGATCACCCTGGGCGATTCGGACACGTTCCAGGGCTCGTCGGTCCCGACGCGCGGCCTGTCGATCTCCACGGAAGTCAATTTCCTGCGGCATTTCAGCCTGCACGGCCTGCTCGACGGCCGCTGGGGCGGCAAGCTCGACAACAGCACCGAGCAGTTCCGTTGCTTGTTCTCGATCTGCCGAGGCCTTCGCGTTCCGAGCTCGTCGCTCGAGGAGAAGGCGGCAGCGGCCTCCGCGCTGTTCTACGGGCTTGAGACCGGATATTTCGAGGATGCGGGCTTCCTGAAGCTGCGCGAACTGTCCCTGACCTACTTCGCTCCCGCGATGTGGGCCTCCCGCATCGGAGCCAGCGCACTCAGCCTGACCATATCGGGTCGCAACCTGGCGACGTGGACGAATTACAAGGGCCCTGATCCCGAGGTGAGTCAGTCGGGGCAGTTCAACTTCAGCGTCGCCGACTTCCTGACGCAACCGCCGGTGCGGTCGTTCGTCGCCCGCGTCAACGTGACCTACTGAGCCCGAGGAGAACGCCATGAAGCATACAGCCAAGCTGTTCGCGCTCCTGGTGGTCACGCTGGTGACGGCACAGGGCGGCTGCAACGACCCGCTGCGCGTGCACATTTCCGACATCGTCCCTCCCGGTTCGCTCACGGATACGGCGGCGCTCGCCACGCTGCGCGCCGGCGCGATCGGCGACTTTTCCATCGCCTACAGCGGCGACCACCCGGACGGATCGGGGGGAACCGGGGAGGGCGTGATCATGTACGGCGGCCTCCTGGCCGACGAGTGGATCAACTCGGAGACGTTCCCGACCCGCATCGAGGTGGATGCGCGCCAGACCAGTCCGGCGGGGGGGTTGACGACGACCAACGCGGACGTGGACCTGTGGTATCGCCTGCTGCATCAGGCTCGCAACTCGGCGGAGAAAGCCGCCGCGCGGTACGCGGCGTTGCGCCCGGAGGATCTCGGACATTCCGAGGTGCTGAACCTCGCGGGCTACACGTACCTGTTCTTCGTGGAAACGTACTGCTCAGGAGTTCCGGTGAGCCATCTGGACCCCGCTACGGGAAAGATCGCGTATGGGGTGCCGCTCACCACCAGGCAGCTCATCGATACGGCGATCGTGCGATTCGACGCGGCGACGGCCGCCGCGAACTTGGACACAGTGTCGGCGAACGCGACCCGGAAGGCGGTGATGTTGAATCTCGCGGCCGTCGGCAAGGCCCGGGCGCTGGTCGACAGTGGTAACTTCGCCGCCGCCGCTGCCGTCGTCGCTGGAGTGCCGACCAACTTCGCCTACCTGAGCGAGCACTCCGAGATCACCGACTTCGAGAACAACGGGGTGTTCAACGGCAACCTCTTCGACGCACGGTACTCCGTCGCCGACCAGGAAGGCGTGAACGGGTTCGCGTTCGTGTCGTCACCGGATCCCCGGACCACCTCGTTCCCGGCGGGCGACGGCTTCGATCAGGCTACGCCGCTGGAAGCCACGTTGCGCTACGGCGACCGCAAGGCGCCGATCACCCTCGCGACCGGCGTGGAGGCGCGCCTGATCGAGGCAGAGGCTGCCCTGAGTGCGGGAAACATCCCGGGGTACTTTACCGCGCTGAACCAGCCGCGCCAGAATCCGGCCGACCGGGCGTACTTCAACCCCAACCCGTTCAACCGCACCGAGCCGCTCACGGCGGCGATCCCCCAGATGCCGGACTTGACGGCGACCGACACGACGAACGCCGGCGGGGCCGTGAACCTCCTGTTCAACGAGCGGGCGCGCTGGTTATGGCTCACGGCGCACCGTTTGGGAGACCTGCGACGTTTGATCCGGCAGTACGGGCGGCTCCCAAACACGGTCTTCCCGACCGGGCCCTACTTCAAGGTGAATTTTACGGACTACGGCAACGACGTGAACATCCCCGTTCCGATCACGGAGCGGAACAACCCCAACTTCACGGCCTGCCTGAATCGGGACCCCTAAGAGCGCCAGTCGCTCACGGGGATGGGAGGAAGCAGAGGGAGGGAGCGTCGGCGGCTCCCTCCCTTGCTGTTTACGACCGGCCGTCCTTGGTCTTGATCAGAATCACACCGCTCACGGAATTCGTCCCGTAGTAGGTCGTCCCCTCGATGCCGTCGTAGATATAGATCAAGAGAATCGACTGGGCGTCGATGTCTTCGAGCGCCCGGAAATCCGGGAGGCGGACGCCGTCGAGCAGAATCGCGGGAGAGTCGTCGAGATAGAAGCTCGCCCGGCCGCGCCGCCCGAGGCTTGCAGGACGGCCGTTACGGTCGTCCTGGGCTTGCAGCATCGGCGCGTGCCGCTTCAACACCTGCCACGCCGTGTGCGCCCCCGACTTCTCGATCTCCTCGGCGGTGATCGTGAACGTCCCGGCGGGCACGTCACGCTTCGTGCCGTGCTGGGCCGCCGGGCCGCATCCGAGCAACACAACAACGAGCGACGCGGTGAGCGCCTTCATGGAGGCCTCCCGTTTCAACTCTATACTCATGCCCCCCGCCACGAGCGTCAAGGTATCGGGCGCGTTCGGCCGCGTGTATCTTCGCGGCGATGCTGCAACTCACGGCGCTGCTGCTCGTTGCCCAGGTCCAGGTGCCGCCTCCGCGGGGCTACGTGAACGATTTCGCCGGCGTGCTCGACGCCGCGTCGGTCGCGCACATGGAAGCGGTGGTCGCCGAGGTCCGGGAGAAGACGCGCGGCGAGATCGCCGTGGTGACCCTCCCCGATATCGGCGACCGCCCGGCGGCGGACGTGGCGCTCGAGATCGGGCGCCGCTGGGGCGTCGGAGCAAGGGGGGAGGCGGGCGACCCAGCGAAGAACCTCGGCGTCGTGGTGCTGCTCGTTCCTCAGAAGAATCACCGACCGGGCACGGGTCAGGTCTTCATCGCCACCGGTCGCGGCGCCGAGGGATTCCTCACGGATGCCCGCGTGGGCCGGATTCGGGACGCCATGACACCGTATCTCGCGCGGGAACAATACGGGGCGGGACTGGTGCATGGCCTGAACCTGATCGCCCAGGCGTTCGCTCAAGAGTTCGGCGTCACGCTGACCGGGGCACCGGCCCCGCGCCCGAACGATGGCTCGGAGCGGCTGCCGATTCCCGTGACCTGGATCATCGTCTTCGTGATCGTGTTGATTGTCCTCAGCCGCGGGCGCATTCTCCTGCTGCCGCTCCGGTTCGGCGGGTTGGGTGGCGGGGGCCGCGGCTGGAGCGGCGGTGGCGGGTTCGGCGGCGGTGGCGGGTTCGGCGGCGGTGGCTTCGGCGGGTTCGGTGGTGGGGGTGGATTCTCAGGCGGTGGAGCGGGAGGGCGCTTCTAGTATGGCGTCGAAATTGACAGTCGAGCAATTTGCCGCAGAGGTCGCCCGCGCGCTCGGCGAGCGTCTGGTGGCGCTGCTGCTCTACGGTTCCTGGGCGCGCGGGACCCACGTACCGGACCGCTCCGACGTGAACACGCTGCTCATCTGCGACACGGCGGACGATGCCTTGTTCGAGGCGCTCGCTCCGGCCGCGCGCGACTGGACCCGCGCGGGCCAGCCCGCACCGCTCATCCTGACCGAGCGGGAGTGGCGCGAGTCGGCGGACGCCTTCCCGATCGAATACGAGGACATGCGCGACGCGCACCGGGTGCTCGCCGGGCGCGACCCGTGGCCCGGCATCCAGGTGGACCGCGGCCATTTGCGGCGCCAGCTCGAGCACGAGCTGATGGGCAAGCTGGTGCGGTTGCGACAGGCGTACGCGCCGCTGCATGAGGACCCGAAACAGCTCGCACGGGTCATCGTAGGGAGCGCCGGCGGCTTTTTCACCATGCTGCGTGCGGTGCTGCGCTTCGGCGGCCGACCCGTGCCCGCGTCACCCGCCGAGCTGGTACGGGGCGCGGCGTCGCTGATCGGATTCCCGGCCGAGGGGCTCGCACCGTTGGTACAGCATGCGCTGGGCGGTCCGATGCCGCGGGTCGGGAAGGGTGATCCTCTGGCGGCCGCGTATCTTGGCGCCGTGGCGCGCACCGCTGAGTATGTGAACCGTTTGACGTAGAGTGCGGCAACAGATATGACGTATCGAACCCATGTTGTTCCCACCCTCAAGGGTGGGCCCGGCGAGACACAGTGCTGCAGCACATCTGTGTCCTTCAGGACAGTGCAGGCCGGGCCCAGGCTTCAGCCTGGGAAAACACACCACGGACTTGATAGAGAAGGAGATGCTCGTGTTCGCTTGGACGCGTGAGTGGGCCCTGGCCCTAGTTGTCCTAGCCAGCGTCGGGGCGGCCGGCTGCGGCTACAACACGATTCAGACGTACGACGAGCAGGTGACTGCCGCTGGCTCGCAGATCAAGGTGCAGCTGCAGCGCCGCGCCGATCTCATCCCCAACCTGGTCGAAACGGTGAAGGGGTACGCCAAGCAGGAGCAGACGGTCTTCACCGAGGTGGCGGAGGCCCGGGCCAAGCTCGCCGGGGCGGTCCAGAGCGGCGACCTGCAGCAGATGGCGCAGGCGAACGCCCAGCTCACGGCCCCGCTCGGCCGCCTGCTCGCCATCGCCGAGAATTACCCGCAGCTCAAGTCCAACGAGAACTTCCGCGCGTTACAGGACCAGCTCGAGGGGACGGAGAACCGCATCGCCGTCGCGCGGCAGGACTACAACGAGGCCGTGAACCGCTACAACGCCTACATCCGGCGGTTCCCGCAGGTGCTCACCGCGAAGCTCCTCGGGAAGGGGCCGCGGCCCTACTTCGAGCTGGAGACGCCGGGCGCGGCCCAGGCGCCGAAGGTGGACTTCTCGAAGTGAATTGTCAGAAACGTGTGAAGAGGCTTTAGAGAGGTTGGATTTCTCGAAACCGCGTTTGTTTTAGGCCTCTTGCGACGTTCTGATACAAGCTGCACAATAGTCCCTACATGGA
>QHTS01000085.1 GCA_003220905.1 Gemmatimonadota bacterium
CGAGCTCGAGTGGCAGGGCTGGCTCGCGGCCGAGCCGCGAGGCTACGCATTCGTTGCGCGGATCGTGCGTGACGTGATCGATAGGGACATGGTCACCGCTGGGCACCGCCAACGAATCCGTCGCGCGGTCGACGAAACAGCTTGACCGAAAGGGAGGTGATATGGCTCGCGCTGCCAGTGTCTTGGCGCTGCTCATCGCGGGGTGCGACACATCGAGCCGGATCGCTGCGCCGCCGGCGCTCTCGGCTGATCGATTTGGGCATCCCGCAATCATTGTGCACGCGGGAGGGTCAATTCAAGCCGCGATCGACGCGGCGAGGCCCGGAGCGGTGATCGAAATCGAGCCCGGCACGTACGCCGAGGGGCTCCACGTCGACAAGCCAGGTCTGAAACTCGTCGGGCGGCGCGGGCGCGACGGTGCCGGCGTCGTCATCGAGAACCCCGCGAACGAGGAGATCGGCATTCTCGTCTCCTCCAGCGCCGACGGCTTCGCCCTGGTCAACGTCACCGTCCGCGGGTTCGAGGACGACGGCGTCCTGCTGTCGGCGGTCGATGGTTTCCTGCTCTCCGGCGTGTCCGCCGTGGATAACGGGGAGTACGGTCTTTTCCCCGTCCAATCGAGCCACGGCGTCATCGAGCGGTGTATCGCGTCCGGCCACGAAGACACGGGCATCTATGTCGGCCAATCGCACGACGTGCAGATCCGCCACAACATCGCCTTCGCGAACGTCAACGGTATCGAGATCGAGAATTCGTCGCAGGTGCGGGCGGTCGCAAACGAGACCTACGACAACGTGGCGGGCATCCTCGTCGTGTTGCTGCCGGGGCTCATCGTGAAGACGTCCTCCGACATCCTCGTGGCGGGCAATCGCGTGCACCATAACAACCATGTGAACTTCGCCGAGCCGGGCGAGTTCGAATCGTTCGTGCCGAGCGGGTCGGGAATCCTCATCGTCGGCGCAGACGGGGCTAGGGTCGAACACAACACCGTCTCCGGCAACCAGTTCGTCGGTATCGCCGTAGGGAGTACCCTGCTGCTCGGCGCCCTCGCTGGCCTGCCGCCAGAGGCATTCTCCGACATCGAGCCAAATCCGGACCAGGTGGTGATCCGGAACAACCGGGTCACGGGCAACGGGACCGCGTCGCCGATCCCGCTCCTCCCCGCGGTGGACGTGTTGTGGGACGGCTCGGGGGTGGGAGACTGCTGGGGCCGCAATCGCTTCATCACCAGCTTCCCTGATCCGTTGCCGGCGTGCGCGCGTTGACCGGTTCCGGACGGTGTTGCGCCCTCACTTCACGGGCGTCGCCTGACACAGCCGCTGGACCTCGGGCTGCACGACCTGATCCACATAGCCCATCAGCGTCTCGAACGATCGGCAGGCGCGCGGGGCGATGGTGCTGTCTCCGGAGGCCGCCGCGACGCGGGCCATGTCGAGCCGCAGCGGCCAGAGCGACGCGACCAGCTCGAGCGGCACGCTCAGGACGGCGTAACGGCGCGTCGCGCCATCCCAGAGCCGGAGCGCGCGTGTCGTGTCCCGGCGTGCGAGGGCATCGCGAGCCTCGAGGTCCGCGGCGAGACTCGCCGGCAGTGGGCCCCGCTTCCCGGGGGCGAGCCGGGCTAGCGTGGCGGCGTGACGCGAGCGGTCGACCCCGAGCCGCGCGAGCAGCCAATGGGCGACGGCGTCGGTGTCGGCGGCCGCGTCGAGGCGCCCCCGCACGCGCTCTGCTGCGCTGTGCCAGTCGCCCAACGCCGGCAAGCCGGTCGCGTGTGCGAGCAGGACCCACAGGTCCCGCTCCCGTCCGGCCGAGCCTCCGGTCGCCCGCGCAAGGCGCAGGCGGGCACTATCTGCCCACCCCGCCGCGAGATCGGCGGCGACGCCCATGCGGAGGATACGGGCCCGCTCCGCGTCCGTGGCGCCGCGCTGCTCGAGGCAGCGAAGGACCACGCGCGCCGGTCCGGTCCGCTGCACCGGCGTTCCGAATTCAGCGGCCTGGAAGGCGAGGTACTCTAGCGCGAGGAAGGAGTGCCGGCACACCGTGCGCA
>QHTS01000086.1 GCA_003220905.1 Gemmatimonadota bacterium
GCCAGCTGCGCGGTCGTGTAGCGGTACTCGACCTCACGGAACGGCTCCGCGAGTCGCGGGAGGTGGTACTTCACCGACGGCACCACCAGAAGCCGGCCAGCTCGGGTGAGGTCCCGTCCTACGCGCACCAGTGCGAGGTAATCGGTGAACGCGCGATCCCAGCCTCGCCCCTTCCACGTGACGGTCCAGCCCTCACGCCCGGCGCCCGCCGGGCGTCGCTCGACCGTCATCCTCGTCTCGTGGATCGCCCACGCCGCCATCGCCCGCGCGCCGGTCTCGTCCTCGGCGATCACCGTTTTGAGCACCACGAACGCGAGTCCCGCCGCCGCGTCATCCTCGAGCTGCCCGGGGTTGAGCGACAGCTGGCCCGAGCCCTTGCCGATGGGGTGCCGAACGAGCTCGCCCAGATAGCGGGCGGTGAGATCGATCCGATAGGTCTCGCGCACGTGCGCCGGGAAGTCGCGCGGCAGCTCCCGCTTGAACCGATCGAAGTCTCGTTCGAGCTTCGCACGCACAGGCGGGTCGACTAACCCCCGGGCCGCACCCCGGCGTCAAAACGGGACAGCCGGAACTCGGGGGGCGCCACTTCCCCAGTCAGCACCAGTTTGGCCACCAGCTCGCCGACGGCGGGCCCGTGCTTGAAACCATGCCCCGAGCCGCCGCCGACGAGCCAGACGTTCGGCGCCGCCGGGTGGCGGTCGATGATGAAGTGTTCGTCGGGCGAGTTCTCGTACTGACACACCCGGGCCTCGACGAGCGGCGCGCCCTTCAAGCCCGGGAAGCGAAACGCGAGATACTCCCGCGCCGCCTTGAGGCGCTCCGGCGTGGGCAACCGCTCCCCGGTCGTGGGGTCGAAGGCAGGCCCCCGGGTGTCGTCGGCGACTTTGAACCCGCGCCACTCGTTGCCCGGAATCCCGTACACGAAACCCGCGCCGTGATCCGCCCAGACCGGCAGCGCCTGCTCCGTGAAGCGCTGGTCGCCGGGGGGCGTGCCGAAGAAGAAGACCTCCTGGCGGGTGGCGCGCACCCGATCGCCGATGACGTCCGGAAACAGGCGCCCCAGCCACGGCCCGCAGGCGAAGACGAACGCGTCGGCGGCGATCGTCGTATCGTCGGACAGCTTGACGTCACGCAACTCCCCTCCCGGGAGGCGCGCGCCGGGCTCCGCCGCGAGCTGGCGGTACGCGCCGCCTTCGGCCAGGAAGCCCTCGAGCACCGCGGCGCAGGCGCTGCGCGCCGTGAGGTAGCCGCCATCCTTCTCGAAGATGGCCCATCGCACCCGCTCGCAGTTGATCTGGGGGTAGCGGCGCGCGGTCTCCGGACCCGAGAGCTCCTCGAACGGGAGGCCGGCGTCCTTGAGCAGAGGCAGCGCTGCCTTCTCGTAGGCGTCGTCGCCCTCAACGAGCCAGAGCACGCCGATGGCATGGTACAGCTTGCGATGCCAACGCCGGTCGTGCTCTTTCCACAGCTCGAGCGCGCGCGCCGTGAGGTGCGTGTAGATCGCGCGGGGGCCGTAGGTCGCGCGAATGACGCGGGTCTCGCCGCCGGAGCTGGCACGCGAGTTGCCGGGCCCCCACGCGTCCACCAGGGTGACGCGGGCGCGGCGCCGCAGCACGTGGAGCGCGGTCCAGCCGCCGAACGCCCCTGCCCCGACTACCACCACGTGCCGTTGCTTGCTCATCGGAATCCAGCCCTTCAGGAAGGGAGACGCGCCGAGCGCCGTGCTCGTGGCGGCGCAGGATTCGAGAAACCACCGTCGCGGGACGCGCCTCACGGTGGAGTGTGGCGGCGGGCGCGCGCCTCGCGGATCGCGTGGCGCACTGCGTCCCGCTCCGCCGGCGGCAAGCTCGGGCCCCACGGATCGTCGCACGCATCGTCAGGGATCACGCCGTCGGCCGCGAGCGCCCACAGCATCCGCCGGACGTAGCCTTCCACGGGTGGGACGAACGTCACGCTCGCGAAGCGATCGCACACGCCGGACAGCCGGACGAACTTCCCGAAGTCGCCCGAGCGGAACGATTCCATGAGCGCGACCTGGAGGTCCGTGAGCGCCGCCCCCATGCCGATCAACGCCGTCCGCGCGCCCATGGTGAGAGAGTAACCCAGGAAGCGGTCCTCACCCGTGATCAGCAGCTTGTCGGGGTGATCGCGCATGAGCCCGGCGATCCGCTGAAACGTCACCACCGAGTCGAGCGTGGCCACCTTGATCCCGATCACGCTGGGAAGTGCCAGGATGGCGTGGAGGGTCTGGTTGTCGTACGCGACGCCGCCCGCGGCCTCATACAGATAGAAAGCGATCACCGGGAGCTCGCGGCCGAGCGCCTCGTGATAGCCGACTGGATCGTCCGCCCGCGGAAAGGCGAGCAGCGCGTCCGC
>QHTS01000089.1 GCA_003220905.1 Gemmatimonadota bacterium
CGCCTGCCCCGTCACCCCGCCACCCCGACACAGCGCGCGCACGTCGAAGGCGCCGAGCGTGTCGGTCGCCGTGAACGGCTGCTGGATGTGCGACACCAGCGACGGCCGGGGAAAGTAATCGCCCAGCGTGCGCCCGTTGATATTCCATTTCCCCGAGCCCGGGGTGAGATACACGCGCGCTACCCCGACCTTGCGGCGCCCCACCGCGTGCCAGCGCAGCTCCGGCGTTATCGCTGCACTCATCGGGCCTCCGCCAAGCCGAGCGGCTCGGGCTGCTGGGCGGCGTGCGGGTGCTCGGGACCGGCGTAAACTTTCAGCATCTGCTTCACCTTCTGGCGCGAGAGCGTCGTCTTCGGCAGCATGCCCCACACCGCCTTCTCGATCACGCGCTCGGGACGCTTCTCGAGCACGTTCTTGACGGGCGAGAAGCGTTCGTGGCCCATGTAGCCGGTGTGCCGGAAGTAGCGCTTCTGCTCGAGCTTGCGTCCCGTGAGCTTGACGCGGGCGGCGTTCACCACCACCACGCAGTCGCCGCCGTTCAGGTGCGGCGTGAACGTGGGCTTGTGCTTCCCGCGCAGGATCTGCGCCACCCGGCTCGCCAGTCGACCGAGCGGCTGGCCGGCCGCGTCGACCACGAACCAGCGGCGCGTCACGTCCTCTTTTCGCAGACTGAACGTCTTCATTCCCGCCCTTCCACAAGAAGCCCGGTCGGTGACAGCCGCGAACTATACCCGGGCCGTAAGGGCGTGTCAACCCGAGGGTTCCGGGCTCGCGAGGGTCACCAGCGAAGCGCCTTTTTCGACCGCCTGCCCGACCGCGACGTGTACCGTCTGGACCATCCCCGACCGCGGCGCGCGCAGCTCGTTCTCCATTTTCATCGCCTCCACCACCACGAGTCCCGCCCCCGCATCCACCTGTTGTCCTTCGGCCACCTCGATCCGCACCACCAGGCCGGGCATCGGCGCGCGCACTGTCCCGCCGCCAGCGCCGCCCTGGCCCTTCCCGCTCGCCGTCTCCATCCCGCGGGTTCGCTCGCCCCGCACTTCGACTTCGACCCGCTCCCCCATCATCCCCAGCGCCCACCGCCCAGCATCCTCGAGCGGCTCGGCGGCTACGGTCCACGACTCTCCACCGAGCAGCAGGTGATAGAGCGGCGTCCCCGGTACGGCGGCGAGATCGGTCTCGAGCGGCACCCCGTTCACCGTCACACGGTTGCCGTCCACTTCTACTTCGAGAGTTTGGGCGCCGATGGTGACGAAATACTTCACCGTTCCCACCTCCCCACCCCGAGTGCGGAGTGCGGAATGCGGAATGCGGAGTGTGCATGTAAGGTCGCTCGCCGGGCGATGCTCCCACTGATATTCCGCACTCCGCATTCCGCATTCCGCATTGCCTCTCTCACGCCGCCTCCATCACCGCCACGGTCTCTACATGCGCCGTCTGGGGGAACAGGTCGAACGCCCGCACCGCCGTCACGCGGTAGGTCGCGCTCAGCCGGTGCAGGTCACGAGCGAGGGTCGCCGGGTCGCCCGAAACGTAGATGAAACGGCCGACCGGCTGCCCCGTGAGCCGCAGCGTGACATTCCAGTGCAGGCCCGCCCGGGGCGGGTTCACCACCACCGCACTTGGCTCGGGCAGCGTGGGCACCACGTCCTCCGCTTTGCCGGCGATGAACCGCACCGGGCGCGGCGCGGCGCGCTGCCGTGCCCAGTCGATCGCCTTCTCGTCCGCATCCACACTGACCACCTGCGCCCCGCGCTCGGCCAGCTCGACGGCGGTGTCCCCGATCCCTCCGTACAGGTCCCACACCACGGCACCCCGGACGTCGCCCAGCTGCTCGACCGCCCAGCCGCGCGCGATGCTGCCCATCTCGGGATTGACCTGCTCGAACGCCGTCGCGAGAAACCCCGTGACGGGGCCCCCTGCAACCACCCGCGCCGCGCCATCCACCGGCTGCCACCAGCAGATCACGTTGGCGCCGTCGGGGAGGGCCCCGCGCAGGGCTTCCGGGTTAGGCCAGGGCTCGCCGTCAGCTGTGCGGGCAGGAGGTCGAGCCGCTGCTTCAGTTCCCGCCACAGGACCATCAGCTTGAAGTCCGCGATATGACAGTCCTTCAGGTCGAACACGGATCCGGGACGATCGTACTGGTGGAGGCCCACCGCCCTCGACCGCCCTCGACCGCCTTTCACCGCCAGGCTTACCTTCGCCCGGTACCGCCACTCCTCGACCGCCTCGACGATCTCGGGGTCCTCGACCTCGAGCTTGGCAATCCGCCGCAGCGCATCGCCCACGATCGCCCGCTTGGCGGCGAGCTGCGCCTCGTAGGTGACGTGCTGCAGCTGGCACCCGCCGCAGCGATCCTGCACGTAGTGCGGACACGGTGCCGTGACGCGGGTCGCGCCGGGCGCGACGATCTCGCCCAGCTCCCCGCGGGCGAAGGTCTTGTGCAGCTTCACACCCTCGCGCAGCCGGATCCGCTCGCCCGGGGCGGTGCGGGCGACGAACACGGCACGGCCGTCCGCGAGCCGGCCCACGCCCTCCCCGCCGGCCGCGATCGCCGTGATCGCCACGACATCGCTCATTGACCCAGCGCGTCCCGGCGCGCCGCCAGCAGCCAGGCGGACGGGCGGACAGGCGGACCGGCGGACGGTGCCGGTGGGGGGGGAGGGGCGGCCGCACGCCGCTCCTCGGCGAGCAGTGCGGCCACGACCGCGAGCGGCCGGGTCAGCTCGGCAGGCGGCTCGCCGACCAGGAGGCGTTCGCCGGCGCGCTCGAGGTATGTGACGTCGATGTCGCCGCGCTGAAACTCCGGATCGTCCATCACCCGGAGGTGAAACGCCTGGGACGACGGGATGCCGACGATCGTGAGCTCGCGCAGGGCGCGCCGCATCCGCTCGAGCGCGACGCCGCGCGTCTCCCCCCACACAATCAGCTTCGCGATGAGCGGGTCGTAATGGAGCGTGACCTCGTTGCCCGCCTCGATCCCGCCATCCCAACGGACCCCGGGCCCGCCGGGAACCCGCAGGTAGCTCACGACGCCCGTCGCCGGGAGAAAGTCGTTGAACGGGTCCTCCGCCGTGATGCGACACTCGATCGCGTGACCCCGCGGCTGCAGCGTGCCCGCGTGCACGCGCAGCGGCTGGCCCATCGCGACGCGCAGCTGCTCCCGCACGATGTCCACCCCGTACACCAGCTCGGTCACCGGGTGCTCGACCTGGAGCCGGGTGTTCATCTCCAGGAAGGAGAACTCCCCGCTCGGCGCGAGCAGGAATTCGATCGTGCCGGCGCCCAAGTACCCCACCGCGCCCGCCGCGGCGGTGGCCGCGTCGCTCATGCGGCGGCGCAGCGCCGGCGTGACGGCCACGGACGGAGCCTCCTCGATGAGCTTTTGGTGACGGCGCTGGATGCTGCACTCGCGCTCCCCCAGCGCGACCACCCGGCCGAACGAATCCGCCAGGATCTGGATCTCGATGTGCCGTGGGCGCTCGAGATACTTTTCGAGGTACACCTCGCCGGCCCCGAACGCCTTGAGCGCTTCGCTCGCCGCCGCCTCGAATCCCGCCTCGAGCTCGGCCTCTTCTCGCACCAGGCGCATGCCCTTGCCGCCGCCCCCCGCGGCCGCCTTGAGGAGCACCGGATACCCGAGCCGCGCCGCCTCCGGCCGGGCCTGCGCATGGTCGGCGAGCGGTCGCATGGTGCCGGGGACGATCGGAACGCCCGCTTGCTGCATGCGACGCCGCGCTTCGGTCTTGTCGCCCATGGTGCGGATCGCGGCCGCCGGCGGTCCGATGAACTCGAGGGACGCGGCCGCCACCGCCTCCGCGAACGGCGCGCGCTCCGAGAGGAACCCGTACCCGGGGTGCACCGCCTGGCACGCCGCGCTCTGCGCCGCCGCAATGAGCTTCGCGATGTCGAGATAGGACTGGGCCGCCGGCGGGGGCCCGAGCGGCACCGCGAGGTCCGCGGCACGCACATGAGGCGACAGGCGGTCGGCGTCGGAATAGACCGCCACGGCCTCAAGGCCCTCCTCGTGGCATGCGCGGATGATGCGCAGGGCGATCTCGCCGCGGTTGGCGACCAACACTCGCTTGATGGTAGGAGACATCAGCCGATTGAGTAGGTTATTTCCGACACGTCGGCACATCGGCGGCGACTCTGAACGTCGCCATGGGCTCGCACAGCGCGGGAGTGGTGCGCGCCGCCCGGGTGTAGGCCGCGAGCGCGGGCTCGGCCCAGGGGTCGTTCCCGTCGAGCGCCACGCGCAGCGCCCCGAACACGAAGTCGCGCGGCGGGACCCGCGGGCTCTTCCCCTCCGGTCCGGCCACCCACACGAGCGGCCGGGTCTCCCACCGGAGGCGCGGCCGCGTCTCGGGTGGCCGCTCGAACGCCATGCTCACGCACACCGGCCGTCGTCGCACGAGCTCGCCGAGCCCGGCGTCGTCGCCGCGCCCCCCGCGCCCCCCACGCCGGGGCCGCCCGAGCTTCAAGTCCGCCACGAGTCGCGCCCGTAGTACCGGATCGGACCGCCAGGCCGCGAGCGGCACGACCAGCAGATCGGGCCGCAGGCCGCGGGCGAATCGCATGTACCAGGCCGCATAGAAGTCGGCATCCCCCGCCGTCAGCAGCACGCCCCCGGTAGGACAGGCGCGCAACAGGTTCTCGCCCAACTCGTCGAGCACCGGTGGAACGCGGAGGTCCATGGGCAGCGGCCCCCACGCCTCCACCCCGGCGTCCACGCCGCCGGACTCCCACCCGCGCCACGAGCGCACGGCCCACGCGCCGACCCGCAAGACGCGGGCGCTGTCGCCCACCGCGCTCGAGCCCAGCGGCCCGGCGAGCGCCGCCGCGCGGGTCAACGCTGCTTCCGCGGTGTCGAGCACCGCGCGGGTCCAGACGCTGTCCTCGCTCGAGCGATGCGTCGCGCCGTGCGCCTCGGCGCCCAACCCGAGGTACGCACGTCCCATCAGCAGCCAGAGCTGCGCGTCGGTCGAGTCCTGCGTGGCCCGGCCGCGGAGCGTGGCGAGCGAGTCCGTCGGGGCGACGGGGGGCGGGGGCGCCTGCAACAGCGTCACCAGCGCCAGGGTGTTACAGAGGGATATTGCCATGCTTCTTGGGCGGATTCCGGTCTCGCTTGGTGGCGAGGGTCGCGAGCGCGTCGATCAGCCGAGGCCGGGTGTCGCGCGGATCGATGATGTCGTCCACGTAGCCGCGCGCGGCCGCGAGATACGGGTGGGCGAACTTCTCGCGGTACTCCGTCTCGCGCTCCTCGGTCGCGTCGTCCTTGTAGAGGATTTCCACCGCTCCCTTCGGGCCCATGACGGCGATCTCCGCCGTCGGCCAGGCGACGTTGTAGTCCCCCCGGACATGCTTCGAGTTCATGACGTCGTAGGCGCCGCCGTACGCCTTGCGGGTGATCACCGTGAGCTTGGGGACGGTCGCCTCGCAGTAGGCGAACAACAGCTTGGCGCCGTGCTTGATGATCCCGCCGTGCTCCTGCGCCACCCCGGGGAGGAACCCCGGCACGTCCTCGAACGTGACCAGCGGAATGTTGAACGCGTCGCAGAACCGGATGAACCGGGCGCCCTTGAGCGAGGCGTTGATATCGAGCACGCCGGCGAGGACTGCGGGCTGGTTCGCGATGACGCCCACCGGGCGGCCGCCCAGTCGCGCGAAGCCCACCAGCAGGTTGCCGGCAAAATCGCGGTGCACCTCGAGGAACTCGCCGTCGTCCACCACGCGCCGGATCACGTCGTGCATGTCGTACGCTTTGGTGGGCTCGTCGGGGACCACCTCGAGCAGCTCTTCGTCGCGCCGGTCCGCCGGGTCCGCGGTCGCGCGGATCGGCGGGTCGTCCAGATTGTTCGACGGAATGAAGGAAACCAGCTTGCGGATGGCGGCAAGGGCCTCGAGCTCCGAGGCGTGCACGAAGTGCGCCACGCCCGAGGTGGCGCCGTGCACGTCGGCGCCCCCCAGACCCTCGAAATCCACCTCTTCGTGCGTCACGGTTTTCACGACGCTCGGTCCCGTGACGAACATGTAGGAAATGCCGCGCACCATGAACACGAAGTCGGTGATCGCCGGGCTGTACACGGCGCCGCCGGCGCACGGACCGAGGATCGCGCTGATCTGGGGGACCACGCCCGAGGCGAGCGTGTTGCGCAGGAAGATGTCGGCGTAGCCGCCGAGCGACGCGACGCCCTCCTGGATGCGCGCGCCGCCCGAGTCGTTGAGCCCGATCACGGGCGCGCCGTTCTTCAGCGCCAGGTCCATCACCTTGCAGATCTTTTCCGCGTGCGCCTCGGAGAGCGAGCCGCCGAACACGGTGAAGTCCTGCGCGAACACGTAGACCAGCCGCCCCTCGATCCGGCCGTAGCCCGTCACCACGCCGTCGCCCAGGTATTTCTCGTCCGCCAGCCCGAAGTCGGTCGAGCGATGCGTGACGAACCGGTCCAGCTCCACGAACGTCCCGGCGTCGAGCAGCACGTCGAGCCGTTCCCGGGCGGTCATCTTGCCCTTGTCGTGCTGCGCCGCGATCCGCTCGGCGCCGCCGCCGAGGTCGGCTTCGGCGCGCTTCTTCTGGAGCAGCTCCAACTTCTCTCGCATGGACATGGCGACAATCTAGACGCACAGCCGCATTACGCACAGACGCACAGATGCACAGACGCAGCAGGGGAGAACAGCGAGAGAGGGCAGGAATTCCTAACCCCTCCCATCTATTCTCCCCTGTGCGTCTGTGCGTCTAGCTTTGATCGTCCTGCTTCGCGGGCTCCTGAGCCCCCTCGTCCTTTGGCCAGCCCGTCGCCGCCAGCACGATCCGATGGTGGATCGGATCCACCTCCAGCACCTTGAGCTCGACTGCCTGTCCCTCTTTCACGGCATCGGCCGGATTCTGGATGTCGGCGATGCCGAGCTGCGACATGGGGACGAAGCCCTCGATGTCGTGCCCCAGATCCACGACGACGCCCTTGTCCATCAGGCGCAACACCCGGCCCCGCAGGTCGGTGCCCACGGGGTACGTCTCGCCGATCCGGAGCCACGGGTCTTCCTGCGCCTGCTTCAGGCCCAGGGAAATCCGCTTGTTCTCGGCGTCCACGTTCAGGATCAGCACCTCGACCTCGTCGCCCTTCTTCACGACTTCCGAGGGATGCTGCACCCGCTTGGTCCACGACATGTCGGAGATGTGGATCAGGCCGTCGATGCCGGGCTCGATCTCCACGAACGCCCCGAACGAGGTGAGGTTGCGCACTTTCCCCTTGATCCGCATGCCGACGGGGTATTTCTGGGGCAGCGCCATCCAGGGGTCTTCCTCGGTCTGCTTCATGCCGAGCGAGACCTTCTCTTCCGTTTCGTCGACTTTCAATACGACGGCTTCGATCGTCTCGCCGATCGACACGATCTTCGAGGGGTGTCGCACGTTGCGCGTCCAGCTCATCTCGGAGATATGGACCAGCCCCTCGATCCCCGGCTCGAGCTCGACGAACGCGCCGTAGTTCGTGATCGACACCACCTTGCCCTGCACGCGCGTGCCCACCGGGTACTTCGCGGCCACGTTCTTCCAGGGGTACGGCTGCAGCTGCTTCAGGCCGAGGCTGATGCGTTCGCGCTCCCAATCGATGTCGAGGACCTTGACCTCGACCTCCTGCCCGATGTGCACCATCTCGGACGGGTGCGACACCCGGCCATAGCTCATGTCGGTGATGTGGAGCAGGCCGTCCACGCCCCCGAGGTCGATGAAGGCGCCGAAGTCGGTGATGTTCTTGACGATGCCCTTCCGCACCTGGCCGACCTGCAGCTCCTTCATCAGGACGTCGCGCTTGGTCTTGCGCTCGGCTTCGAGCAGCACGCGGCGGCTCACCACGATGTTGCGGCGCCGCTTGTTCAGCTTGATGATCTTGAACTCGAAGCTCTGGCCCAGCAGCTCGTCGATATTGGGCACGCGCCGCAGGGCGATCTGGCTGCCCGGCAGGAACGCGTCCACCCCCATCAGGTCCACCACCACGCCGCCTTTGATCTTCTTGACGAGCGTGCCCGAGACCGCCTCGTCCTTCTCGTGGGCTTCGCGGATCCGCTCCCAGACCCGCATGAAGTCGGCCTTCTTCTTCGAGAGGACGACCGCGCCTTCCTGATCCTCGAGATGCTCGAGGAACACCTCCACCTCGTCCCCTTCCTTGAGCGAGCGCGCGTCCTTGAACTCGTCGATCGGCACGGCGCCTTCCGACTTGAAGCCGACGTCGAGAATGACGGCGGTGTCGGTCACGCGCAGCACCTTCGATTTCACGATCTCGCCTTCTTCGATGTTGGAGAGCGTCCCCTCGTACAGCTCCGTCATCTTCGCGATTTCGTCCGACGAATACTCCTCGTGCAGATCGGAGCGGACGCGGAGGTGGGAGTGAGCGGGAGCGGGAGCGGGAGTTTCCGACTTCGACTCGGGAAGGTTTTCCGTATCTACCAGCATTCAGGACACCGGTTCGGTTGCGGGTTTGGACCATGGGCCCGGGGGCGATCCCCGGGGCTCCGGAGCACAAGACGCCAAACCTAGCCGGGCAGCCGCTCCCGCGCCAGCGCCACGACCGCCTGCACCTGCTGCTCGAGCGAGAGCCGCGTGGTGTCGAGTACCACCGCGTCCGCGGCGGCTTTGAGAGGCGCCACCGCCCGGGTGGAATCGGCGCGGTCCCGGGCCGCCAGGACCTCGGCTTCCCGGCGCAGCTCGGGCGCGTCGTTGGCCCCGCCCCCCCCGCTCCCCCCGCTCCCCCCACCCCTCCCGCGCTCGGCCAGACGGCGTCGCGCCCGCTCCTCGGGACTCGCCGTGAGAAACACCTTCAGCGGGGCGTCTGGGAACACGACCGTCCCGATGTCCCGTCCGTCCACCACCACCCCCCGCCCGTGACCTTGGACCGCCTCCCGCTGCTGGACATTCACCCAATGGCGCACCTCGGGAATGGCGGCGATTTCAGAGACCCGTTGCGTCACCCGCTCGGAGCGGATCGCCTGCGCCACATCCACGCCCGCCACCTCGGGGCGGAACACGTCGTCCACGAAGACCAGCCGCACCGGCAGGTCCTCCGCGAGCGCTACGATCTGCTGTGCGCTCCACGTTTCCCGTTTCCCCTTTCCCGTTTCCCCTAAGTTGTCCAGCGCCGCCAGCGTGATCGCCCGATACAGCGCTCCCGAGTCGAGGTGCGCCCACTCGAGTCGCCGAGCGACGAGCGCGGCGGTGGAGCTCTTCCCCGACGCCGCCGGACCGTCGATGGCGATCACACGGATGCTCACGTTTCCCGTTTCCCCTGTCCCGTTTCCCGGATTCTCTTCAGGTCGCGGAAGAACTGCGGGTAGCTGATCGCCACCGAGGCCCGTTCCGAGAGCCGCACCTCCGCTCCCGGCACGGTCCCGAGCACCGCGAACGCCATGGCCAGCCGATGATCGCGCGCCGTGTCGATCCGGCCGGTGGGGCGTCGCGTCGTGCCGCACACGAACAGGTCATTGCAGCGCGCCTCCGCCTCCACACCCACCGCGCGCAGGTTAGCGGCGATCAGCTCGAGCCGGTTACTCTCCTTCAGCCGAAGCTCGCCCACCTCGCGGAACACGGTCTCGCTCCCCTCGGACGCCCGGCTCGCCAGGACGGCGAGCACCGGTACCTCGTCGACGAGCGTCGGCACCTCCGCCGCGCTCACCTCCGTCCCGCGGAGCGCGGCCGGCCGGGTCACCAGGTCGGCGACCGGCTCGCCACCCTCGTCCCGGAGATTCACCCGTTCCACGTGTGCGCCCATGCGCTCGAGGACCACCAGAAATCCGGTGCGGGTCGGGTTGACGCCGACGTTTTCGATGACCAGCTCACCGCCTTCGGCGAGCACGGCGGCCGCGACGAGAAACGCCGCCGAGGAGGCGTCGCCCGGGATGGAAAGACGGAACGACGGAACGACGGGACGACCAGATGGCTCGTACACGATCGCTCCCGCGCGCTCGTGCAATCCCAATCCGAGATGCACGAACAGCCGCTCTGTGTGATCGCGCGAGCGATACGGCTCGCGAATCGTGACGCCCACATTCCCGGTGAGTCCCGCGAGCAGCAGTGCGCTCTTGATCTGCGCGCTCGCGACGGGCGTCGTGTAGGTGAGCGCGCGGAGCCGGCCGCCGCGAATCGTGAGCGGGAGCGCGTCGCCGCCCTTCTCCTCGATGTCGGCGCCCATGGCGCGCAGCGGCTCGGTCACCCGCCGCATGGGCCGGCGGCGCAGCGACGCGTCGCCCGTGAGGGTCGCGGCGAACGGTTGGCCCGCGAGGATGCCGAGCATGAGGCGCGCCGTGGTGCCGGAATTGCCGCAATGAAGCCGGGAAACGGGAGACGTGAAACGGGAAACGTGGACCTTGACGGTGGCGCCCTCACGAACGGTGGAGATATCGGCGCCGAGACCACGCAGCACCCGAGCGCTGGACTTGACGTCGTCACCGGTCAGGAGCCCTGTGATCTCGCTGGTGCCGCGGGCGAGCGCGGCGAGCATCACGGCGCGGTGGGAGATGCTCTTGTCGCCCGGCGGCCGGACGACGCCCTGTACCTTCACGCGTCGGCCTGCCGGCGCCACTGCGCCGCGCGGCTGAGCCACGCGGTCACGGCCTGAGCGTTCCCCGTCTCGAGCGCGCGCTCGAGCTCGCCCAGCGGCTCTTCGAGGGAGCGGAGAGCCGGAAGCAGTTCGTCCCGGTTCATGAGGAAGATCTCAGTCCAGAGCGCCGGCTCCGAAGCGGCGAGGCGCGTGGCGTCGCGCGCCCCTGGGCCGAACGTCGCACCGGGCGGCGTGGCGTGGGCGAGGTGGTGGGCCAGCAGGGACGCCACCGCCTGCGGTAGGTGGCTCGTGAGCGCGAGCTGGTGGTCGTGCTGCGCGGCGTCGATCAGCACCGCATGAGCCTCGAGCACGCTCTCCCAGAAGTGCGCGACTTCGCGCGCGGCGCCGTCCCCGTCACGCGTCGCCGTGATGTACACGACCGCACCCTTGAACAGGTCGACCCGGGCCGCGGCGAAGCCGTGCGCGTGCGTGCCCGCGAGCGGGTGGCCGCCGGCGAAGCGCGGCCCGAGCCCCAGCCCGTCCGCCCGCGCGACGATGGCCCGCTTCACGGAGCCCACATCGGTGACCAGCGCGCCCGCCCCAATGTGGGGCTTGAGACTGCCGAGCAGCTCGAGGTTGGCGGCGGGCGGCGCCGCCAGCACCAGCAGCTCGACGGCGCGCGCCACGTCCGCCGCGCGCGGGGGCGCGTCGTCGATCGCACCCTGGCGCACCGCCGCAACCCGCTCAGCGGGCTCGGGCGACCAGCCGAGCACGGTCGCGATCCCGGCGCGCTTCGCCTGGAGGGCGAGCGAGCCGCCGATCGCGCCGAGGCCGATGACGCCGAGAGTGTGGGGTCGCACGCGGAGGAAGCTATCCGCTCGGGGCCCGGCACTCTAGCCCGTGGAGGGCACGCATCGCCGGTGCCGGTCGTGGGCTGGAAACGAACCGGGAGCCCAAGAAGCGGGCTCCCGGTCTTTGGCACGACAGGCAATGCCTAGATGACGTACCGGAAGTACACGAACTCCGAAGGGGTCATCGCCGCGCCCGCAGCGTTCCTGGGCACCACGCGCCACCGCCCCGGCTGTGCTCCGACGAATTCGAAAAGGAAGCGCAAGTTGCTCGTGGTCTGCGAGACCTGTTGCGTCCAGGAGTCGCAGACGGCCGTATCCGGGGTGCACCCGTTCCCGAAGTCCACCTCGACGTCGTAGGTCGCCGCGCCTGCGACGGGCCGCCACACGAGTGTGGTGAAGCGCCTGAAGTGGTCGAAGCCGAACGAGTTGAGCTTGATCGACCCGACCACGTCGCCGGCCAGCGCGCTGAACACGACCTCGTGTGCGGTGGTGGGGTCATCGTTCTCCTGCGCCACGGCGACGAGTCCGGTGGTGTTCACGCTGGCGTTGGTGCCGGTGGGATCCGAGCTCGACCAGATCACGGTCACGGCCGGAAAGAACTCGAGCTGAATCCCGGTGCCGGACTGCATGCTGAGGCCCGACGGCTGGGTCAGGGGCAGGCTCACGTTGGAGTTGCCGGACTGCGTCGTCACGCCGCCGCTCGACGGGCGGACCAGGATGGTGCCCGGGGGTACGCCCGCCGCCGTGAATGTCACCACTCCCTCCGACAGCGGGCCCGACACGATCGGAAACGTGGGCGTGGGCCCGATGCCCGTCGCAAACGCTTCCAGACTGTTGGTCCCCGCGGCGAGGACCCAGGAGTCGACCCGCGCGACGCCGTCTGCGCCCGTCACGACCTGCGTCGGGGTGACGCTGCCAGCGCCGGTCGACGGGATGCGGAAGTGCACCGTAGCGCCGGCGACTGGAGCGTTGTTCGCGTCGGTGACCAGCAACGCGGGCGGCGTCGCAACAGCGTCCCCCAGCGCCGCCAGTTGATCGTCGCCGGCGAGGACGGCCATCTTGGCCGGCAACGCCCACCCAATGTCGCTGAAACAGCAGCTGGACCCACCGACCCCCAAGTGGACCATCGACGCGTAGGCCGGTTGGGGGACTGCAAACGCAGCGACGCGGTCGAGGATGCCTCGCCACCCGGGCCGCGCGCCCAAACCGCCGGGTGGGAAGGGGAACCGGTTGGGCTCGCACGGCAGGAAGGCAGCGGAGGCATTGGGGAGAGCCCGGACGCCCTGCGCCGCGTCGAAGGCATGCAGCTGCAGCAGCCCTTCCTGCGCCTGGGTGATGGTCAGGGGCAGCTCCACGCAGATCGCGACTACCACGTCGGTGTTGAACCGGCCGGGGTTGTGCGTTCGTGCACTGAGCGGCGGGTCGGCGGTGAACTGAAAGCACCCCTCAAACTGCGCGATGTCGATCTGCGGCAGGCACGGCTGCCGATCGAGCCTGCTGATCGTCACGGTGATCTCTTCGCCAGGATCGAGCGCGTCGGGCGGAATGGCGACTGCGCCTCCCGTGACTCCCCCCCCGGCTTCGCTCGTGATGATGATGGCACCGCCCGCGCCCACGACTTGCGTGACACAGTCCGCATTGAACGTGCAGCGCTCGCCCTGCTCGATCCGGAACTTGATGGGAAGCGTCCGGCCATCCGGAAACTGAACGACGTCGCCGCTTCGCAGATTCTTGATGCCCTGATCCACCGGGTCGACGTCGAGCGACCCGAGGACACTCTTGCCCGCCGCCCCCCGAACCCGGATGCGATAGAACTGACTAGGATCGAGCAGCGTCGGGGACTTGGTATCCCAGTTGACGCGATACTGCTGGCTGGTCAGGTCGAGGATGGCGTTGACCGGCCCGAACACCAGCGCAGCGTTCGCGACGCAGAACACGGGTCCTGACCTAGGGTCTCCCGTGAGGCGGCACACCTCGACGGTGGGCGCGAGAGTCGCGTCGAACTTGGCTGGATCGAAGTTAGGATCAGTGCTCGGGTCGGGAACCAAGGGCGGCAGGAAGAAGAACTCCGGGTCACCGTTGTGGGCGCCGTCGAGAACCAGCGCGGTCGGACGTCCCACAGGCGGCCGGGTAACCTGCTGCTCCGTACATGCCGATATCGCGGCGATTGCAACGACGGCGAGTTGCCAGCGTTTCATAAGAGGACTCCTAGCGGGAGCGAAACAGCCCGCACGCTGCGCTTGTCAGCGAGGCAGGGAGGCAAGATTCGGACCAAGGTGCGGCATTGAGACGACCCTCCGAGCGCTTGCCGCCGGCTCCCGGTGCGCCGACCCCGGCCACAGGAGTGTGGCAGACTTGTGACAAGCTGCAACCGCTCAGCGCGCGCCGATCAGGGCCTTGAATCTCGGCTCCTCTTGGAGGCTCCGCCACCACCAGTGCACGTTCTTCCGGAACCCCTCGCGGTGCCGCGGATTTGCGACCAGATACTCGCTCAGCAGTCGCAGCGCGGCTTCCTTGTCCCCGAGCATCGTGTACACGGCCGCCTGGAACCCCGAAATCTCGCGCTCCGGATCGATGTCCGGGGAGCCGCGCGAGCGCTGGAGCACGTGGCGCGCGCTGTCTTTGAGTCCCGCACGCCCCAACACCGCCGCCACCCAAACCTGCTCGTACAGCCGTTTCAGGGCGCGATCGCGTTCGGGACTGAGCTGCACGGCCTCAGCGGCGAGGCGCCACGCCTGAGCGACATCCGGATCCTTCGCTTTGGTTGACAAGAGGAGGAGCTGACACTCCACGAATCGCGCATCGCTCGGAAACCGACGACGCCCTTTGTCGCACCAATCGATCGCCGGCTGGAACAGCTCGAGGTCGTATGACGTGGCGTAGAGTCGGTCCAGGATAACATCGGCACCGGCGAGGTACGCGTCGCCGTCGTAGGCGGCCCGAGCGGCGCGATTCGCGGCGACGAGATCTTCCTCGTCGTAATACAGGCGAGATAGCACGGTCCAGGCGATCACTTGATTGGGGTTGAGCCGGGTCGCGTCTTCGAGGTCGGTCCGCGCCATGGCGAGGAGGCGCTCGGCCGCGGCCGCGTCCGGCTCGAGCCCGCGCGCGTAGCGGGCGAAACGGATCCTGCCCCGGATTTCCAGGGCATCGGGGCTCTCCGGGTTGCGCCGCAGCGCGCGCTCGGCGTGCCTCAAGGCAACTTGCAACGCCTTGTCGACGTCGGGAGGATTGCGCGCGATTCTCGACCGATCGTACGCTACGCGCGCCCGCTGTACGATCGGCTCCACCCATCCCCCGTCCAACGCCTCCGCCTCCGCGAGGAGCGAATCGGCCCGCGCATAGAGCTGCGCCGTCACGACCTCCGTCGCGCCTGGCGCCACGGCGTCCCTTCGGGCCCGTTCGGCCTGCTGGACCGCGGCCCACGCCGCCGCGTTGCTCGTCTCCGTCCGCTCCTCCCGCAGTCGCACCTCTTCGCCCAACCGCTCGCGCAAAAACTCGGCCACCTTCCCCGCAAGGGTATCGCGCATCGCGAGCAGGTTCCCCTTGGGTTGCTCGAAGCTGGCGCGCCGAAAGTCCGCGCCGCTCGTACCCTCAATGAGCCGCGTGGTCACGCGATATCGGGCGCCCACGTCCTCGACCGTCCCTTGCACCAGCGTCCCCGCGTCGAGGGCCCGCGCGATGCTGTCCCTCGGGATGTCAGGGCTGCGGTACGGCGCGACGCCGTTTTTCGAGACCACCGTGAGTCCCGGTACCCGCGCGAGCTCGCCGATCAACGCGTCGGTCAGTCCGTCGGCGAGGTACGCCAAGTCCCGTTTCGCGCTCAGATCCTCGAAGTACAGCACGGCCACGTGCCGCGGGTCGAGCCCGCCCACCGTGGTCTCGTGCCCGCCCCGCGCCGACCGGATGGCGAAGTACGCGGCGAGCGCCGCCAAGGCCACGGCCACCGACGCGATACGCCACACGCCGCGGCGCGGGCGTCGCACACCGCGCTCCAGTGTCGCCCGGCGATGCGCCCCCGTCGCGGCGGACGGCGTATTCAAGGCCTCCGCGAACAGCGCCGTGGTCGCGTAGCGGTCGGCCGGGACCTTCGAGAGCGCGCGCAGCACCGCACCCTCTACCGCGTCGGGAATCGTGCTCCGCACGATCGACGGCGGCGACACCATGTCCAGAGAGTGGCGCGCGATGACCGCCTGAGCGGTGGGGCCCGTGAACGGCGGCTCGCCCACCAACATCTCGTACACGACGCACGCGAGGCTGTATTCGTCGCTGCGCCCGTCGATTTCGTACGAGCCAGTGGACTGCTCGGGGCTCATGTACGCCGGCGTCCCGAGGATGGTGCCGGTCTCGGTGAGGTGCCGGCCTTGTCCCGCCGCGCTCACCGCGCGGGCGATACCGAAGTCCGTCACCACGGCCGTGCCGCCCGACAGCATGATGTTCTCGGGCTTGATGTCGCGGTGCACCACCCCGTGGCTGTGCGCGTAGGCCAGCGCGCCCGCCACCTCGGTGGCGATGCGGAGCGCGTCTTCCTGGGGCAGCTGTTTCTCGCGCGTCAGGCGGTCGC
>QHTS01000376.1 GCA_003220905.1 Gemmatimonadota bacterium
CTCGTGACCATCCGGCGCGATGTGCCGCTGCCGCTCGACCTCGACCGGCTGCGGGTTCGCTCGCCCGACGCCGGGCGGCTCGCCGAGCTGTTCACCGAGCTCGAGTTCCGGTCGCTCATTCCCAAGCTGTCGTCACTCGAGCTCGCAGCGGCGAGCCCCGCTCCCGCGCGCCAGCGGGCACCCGTCGTCACCGGCCCGCCGTCGCTCGCGACGCTCACGCCGGCACGGGCCGAGCCGTCGATCGTCGACGACCCCGCCAACCTGCCGGCAGCGGTCGCCGAGTGGCGCCGGGCCCCTCTCCTCGCCCTCGATACGGAGACCACATCGCTCGATCCGATGCGCGCCGAGGTCATCGGCATGTCGCTGGCGGTCGCGCCGGGGCGGTCGTGGTACCTCCCGTTCGCGCACCTAGCGCCCGACGGCGAGCTCGCCGGCGGGACAGCGCCGCGGAATCTCCCGCCGCTCACGAGCGAGGCGCTGGCGCCGGTGCGGGAGCTGCTCGGCGATCCGCGCGTGCCGAAGGCGGGGCACAACATCAAGTACGATTGGCTGGTACTGCGCCGCGCAGGGGTGGAGCTCGCGGGCGCGTCGTTCGACTCGATGCTCGCGAGCTTCGTGCTCGATCCCGGGCGGCGGTCACACGCCCTCGACGACCTGGCGCGCGAGCGGCTGTCCCTCGCGGTGCGGACGTACGCGGAGCTCGTGGGCCGGGGAAAGGCGGAGCGTCCGTTCGCTGCGGTGCCGCTGGCGGACGCGGCGCGCTATTGTGCTGTGGACAGCGAGATCGTGCTGCGCCTGCACGACGCGTTTCGGCCGGAGCTCGAGGACCACCAGCTGGTTCGCCTGCTGGAGACGATCGAGATGCCCCTCATGCCCGTGCTCGTCGACATGGAATCGCGGGGGGTGTGCATCGACCTGACACGATTGGGCGAGATCTCCCGGGCGTTCGCCGGCGAGCTGACGGCGCTCGAGCGCACGATCTATCACGCCGCAGGCACCGACTTCAACATCAACTCGACGCCCCAGCTGCGGCACGTCCTGTTCGAGAAACACCAGCTTCCAATCCTCAAGAAGACGAAGACGGGCCCCTCGACCGACTACGAGGTGCTGGAGCAGCTCGCCGCGATGGGACACGAGGTGCCGCGGTTGCTGATCGAGTACCGCGAGCTCTCGAAGCTCAAGTCCACCTATGTGGACGCGTTGCCGGGATTCATCAACCCGCTGACCGGACGTATCCACACCAGCTACAATCAGACCGGTGCCGCCACGGGCCGGCTGTCGTCCTCGGATCCGAACCTGCAGAACATCCCCGTGCGCACCCCGCGCGGCGAGGCCATTCGCCGCGCCTTCGTCGCTCCGCCCGGCGCGATGCTGCTCACCGCCGACTACTCCCAGATCGAGCTGCGACTCCTGGCCCATCTCTCGGGCGACCCGGCGTTCGTCGAAGCCTTCGAGCAGGGCGGTGACATTCACCGCCAGACTGCGGCGATCATCTTCGGCGTGGCGCAGGACCAGGTCACGCCGGAGATGCGAGCCCGCGCGAAGACGATCAACTTCGGCACAATTTATGGGCAGGGGGCGTTCGCCCTGTCCCGTCAGCTCGGCATCACGCAGGATGACGCGAAGCGGTTCATCGAGCAGTACTTCACCCGCTTCGCCGGGGTCAGGGCCTGGCTCGATCGCACCGTGGCCGAGGCGCGCGAGAAGGGGTATGTCGAGACACTGTTTGGAAGGCGGCGCTACATCCCGGAGCTGAAGGATCGTAACTACAACATCCGCGCGTTCGGGGAACGTACGGCCACCAACTCCCCCCTTCAGGGATCGGCGGCGGACCTGATCAAGATCGCGATGATCCGCATCGCCGGCGCCCTGAAAGAGCAGGGGCTCGCATCCCGCATGATCCTGCAAGTCCATGACGAGCTTGTAGTTGAGGTCCCGCGCGGGGAGGCGGAAGCCGCCACAGAGCTGGTAAAACGCCATATGGAGCGAGCCGCCGAGCTGCGGGTCCCACTGGTCGTAAGTGTCGGCATGGGAATGAATTGGGTCGATGCGAAGGGGTAAGCATGGCTCTTGCAGGAACGGGGTTCGACGCGCACTATATGTGGCACCGAGCCAGGGACTTACGGGCTCGGCGCCCTTTGGCGCCCGGAGGGTTGGCAGCGATGCCTCGAAACGGCTTCACCCTGATCGAGCTGCTCATCGTGGTGGTGATCATCGGGTTGTTGGCGACCATCGCCATCCCGAAGTTCTCCAACACGAAGGAGAAGGCCTACGTCGCCGCCATGAAATCCGACCTTCGGAACCTCGCGACTGCGGAGGAAGCCTTCTTTTACGACAGCGCGAAGTACACGACCAACTTCGCGCTGATGAACAACTTCAATCCGTCGGCGGGCGTGACCATGGTCCTCAACGCGACGACGTCGGGGTGGTCGGCGTCGACCACGAGCGCCTTCGCGCCGGGGCGGCAATGCGCCCTGTTCTCGGGGAACGCGGCGCCGGTGGCGCCGGCGACGGTGGAGGGCCGCATTACCTGCCAGTAGACCCGCCGTACCGTGAATTCACACGCCGCCGCGAGGGGATGTGCTTCGCCCTCGACGGCGGCGTGTGGCTTCATCGCCACAAGCTCCGGGGCGAGCCGATGGTGCACCTGGTGAGCGCGGACCGGGAGCGGTTGCTCGCCCTCGGCCCGGCCCTCGGGCTTGAGCCGGAGTGGCTCCAGTACAAACCGCTGAAGGACCCGAGGACAGGGGTCAGGGTACCGGCGTGGCACTGGGACGTGATGGGAGTACGGCTGCGACGGCTGGAAACGGGAGAGGCAACGACTCGACGCACGGACCCACAGGGGTCTGCTCCCTAGTCGCTGTTGCCTGCCTCTAACCTGGGCGCCCGTACCCCCGGCCACCAGTTCCACCTCCCCGCGATGTGCATGATCGCCGGTACGAGCACCATCCGAATCAAGGTCGCGTCGAGCAGGACGGCGGCGGCGAGACCGAAGCCGATGAGCTGGACGGCGAGGACGCGCGTAAAGGCGAAGGTGCCGAACACGAGAATCATGATCAGGGCGGCGCTCGTGATGGTGGACGCCGTAGCCGAGAGACCCTCCATGGTGGCGTGGTCGTTCCGGCCGGTCTTGTCGAAGACCTCTTTCACCCGCGTCAACAGGAAAACCTCGTAGTCCATCGACAGCCCGAACACGATGGCAAACACCAGCACTGGCACGACCGCCCAGATCGCCTCCGTGGGCCCGTCGAGCCCGAACACGCGGCCGCCGTAGCCATGCTGGAACACGAGCACGGTGAGCCCGAACGCTCCGCCCACCGACAGGAGGTTCAGGACAACGGCTTTGACTG
>QHTS01000088.1 GCA_003220905.1 Gemmatimonadota bacterium
CGGGCCGTCGAGGTCGCGCTGCTCACGGGGCGGGGCCTCAGCTGGTGGCAGGAGCACGCGCGCGAGACCGGGGCGATGCGGCCGTGGTACATTCAGCTCACGCTGCCCCGGGACGCGCTGCACCGTCGCATCGCCCAACGCGTGGACGAGATGCTCGCCGTGGGACTCGTGGACGAGATACGGCGGCTCCTGGCGGCGGGGGTGCCGCCGCACGCGCCGGGGCTCGACGCGGTCGGGTATCGCGAGGTGGCCGCGATGCTCGCGGGGCAGCTTCCGGAGCGGGAGCTGCGGGAGGCGATCGTCGTAGCCACGCGGCGGTACGCGAAGAGACAGGAGACGTGGTTCAGGAACCAACTGCGCAGGGAGCAGGGAGCGGGGAGCAGGACCGCGGAGCTGTGGATGCTCGACGCAACCGAGTCCCCCGATAAATTGGCGCACCGCATTCACCAGCGGTGGACCGTGTTGACTGCTCCCGGCTCCCCGCTCCCTGCTCCCCGATGAAGATCGGCATCACGTGCTACCCGACCTACGGCGGCTCCGGCGCCGTCGCGACCGAGCTGGGCCTCGAGCTCGCCCGGCGTGGGCACGAGGTGCACTTCATCTCCTACGCCAGCCCGTTTCGGCTGCGCGGCTACGCCGAGCGGGTGACGTTCCACGAGGTCACGCAGACCGAGTATCCGCTGTTCGAGCAGTCGTCGCCGTACGCGCTGGCGTTGGCGGTGAAGCAGCACGAAGTGGCGATGCGCGAGAACCTCGACCTCATGCACGTGCACTATGCCATCCCGCATGCCGCCACGGCGTGGCTCGCGAAACAGATGCTCAAGTCGCAGCGCGACCTGAAGATCGTCACCACGCTGCACGGCACCGATATCACCCTGGTCGGGCAGGACCCGTCCTACTACACGCTCACCAAGTTCTCGATCGAGCAGTCGGACCGCGTCACCGCCGTGTCGGAGTTCCTGCGGGAAGAGACCTACCGCGCGTTCGGGTGTGCGGGCTGCGACGTCATCGTCATCCCCAACTTCATCTCGACGGCCGAGTATCACCCGCCGGGCGGCGGCACCTGCCGCCGTTCGCTCGCGCCGCCCGACCACAAGATCCTGGTCCACGTCTCGAACTTCCGACCCGTCAAACGGGTGACGGATGTCGTGCGTGTGTTCGCCGGTGTGCGTCGCGAGCTCCCGGCCACGCTCGTGCTGGTGGGAGACGGCCCGGAGCGCGACGCGGCGGAGCATGAAGTCGATCGCCTCAAGCTCCGACGCGACGTCCGGTTTCTCGGCAAGGTGGACAACGTCGCCGAAATCCTGCGGGGCAGCGACCTGTTCCTGCTGCCGTCCGAGACCGAGTCGTTCGGCCTTGCGGCCCTCGAGGCGATGGCGTGTGCCGTGCCGGTCCTCGCCAGCGCCGTGGGCGGCCTCCCCGAGGTCGTCGTGAACGGAGAGACGGGCTTCCTCACACCGACGGGGGACGTCGAAGCGATGATCGCCCACGGCCTCCGGGTGCTGCGCGACGGTGCGCTCCAGGCCCGTATGCGCGACGCCGCCGCCCGCCGCGCGCTGGAGTTCGCGGCCGACCGCATCGTGCCGCGCTACGAGCAGGTGTACGAGGACGTGCTGCGTGACTGACGTGCTGCGGCTCGTCCGGATCAACAACCTGCTGCTCGCCGCGGCCGGCGTACTCGCCGGCGGCTGGATCGCGCTCGGAGCGCTGCAGACACCCAACGTCCTGGCGCTCGCGGCGGTGGCCGCGGTCGGGTTCGGTATGGCCGGCAACGTGCTCAACGACATCTGGGACCGGGCGGCCGACCGCGTGAACCGGCCCGGCGGGGAACGCCCGCTCGCCGCCGGTCGAGTGACCCGGGGCACGGCCGACCTGTGCGTCGCCGGCGGCGCGGTGGTCGGGCTCGGCGCCGCGGCGCTCGTCAATGGAACCGCCGTACTCGTGGGTCTCGCGGCCTTCGCCGTGCTCGTCCTGTATTCGCCCGTGCTGAAGCGCCGCGGGCTGCCGGGGAACCTGGCCGTGGCACTCGTCGCCGGCCTGCCGCTCGTGTACGGCGCCATCGCCGTCGGACACGCGGTGGCGGGAATCGTGCCCTGGATCCTCGCCGCCTGGATCCACCTGGTGCGCGAGATCGTGAAGGACATCGACGATCAGGCGGGGGACCGGACGCTCGGCCGCCGCACCCTGCCGCTCGTCCTCGGGGCCCGACGGGCGAGCCTCGTGGCGGCGGGACTCGCGGCGGCCTTCGTGCCGTTGTCGCTCGCGTTGCCAGCAGAGGCGCACTACCACGGTGCGTACTTCCTCATCGCCCTGTTCGCCCAGCTCGTCGTGCTGGCCGTCGCGAGTCGGTTGTTCACGGGGCGTACGCAGGGAAACAGTCGCCTCCTCAAGGGAGCAATGCTCGTGGGCATCGTGGCACTAGTGGCCGGGCGGGTGGCATGACGCTCTGGCAGGGGATTGTTTTGGGCTTGGTGCAGGGGCTCACGGAGTTTCTCCCGATCTCGAGCTCCGGGCATCTCGTGCTGGTGGAGGCGCTCACCGGGGTTCATTTCACGGACGTCACGGTGGAGGTCTCGCTGCACGTGGCGACGCTCGGGTCGGTGTTGGTGTTGTACGGTCCCCGACTGTGGGGCATCACCCGCGGCCTGCTGCGCGGCGACGGCCCGAGCGTGCGCTATGCGGCGCTCCTCGTGGTCGCGACGATCCCGGCGGCCTTGATCGGCGTTCTGTTTCATCGCCAGATCGAAGAGCGCTTCCATTCACTCACCTGGCTCGGTGTCCAGTTCGTGATCACGGGTTTGATCCTGTGGTTGACCCGAGGACCGCGGGGCGAGCGAGCGCTCCCGTCCGCAGGCGCGGCCACCGGCATCGGGTTCGCCCAGGCGTTCGCCATCCTGCCCGCCATCTCTCGATCCGGGGCGACCGTCGCCGCGGCGCTCTGGAGCGGCCTCACTCCCGTTGCGGCGGCGGAATTCAGCTTCCTCATGGCCGTGCCGGTGATCGCCGGCGCCGCGCTGCTCGAGGGGCGTCAGGCCGTGCTCAACGTAGCGGCCGTCGGCGCGGCGCCGTGGGCGGTGAGCTTCCTCGTGGCGTTCGCGAGCGGCATCTGGTCGATCCGGTGGCTCGTGACGCTGCTGCAGCGCGGTCGTTTCCACGCGTTCGCGCCGTACTGCTGGGCAGTCGGCGTGCTGACGCTGGCGTACGCCCTGTGGCACGGCTGACCCTCGACGGCGTGCCTGCAGCCGATCTCGCCGGGCGGTGGGGCGTGCCGCAGTGCGGCCTGTTTCGCGAGCTCGGCTCGACCTTCAACGCGATTCACGACCTCGCCCCTCAAGGCGCCCCCCCCGGGACGGTCGTGATCGCCGAAGAGCAGACGGCAGGCCGGGGGCGCGACGGACGTACGTGGCACTCGCCGGCGGGCGGGGTCTGGCTCGGCATGCTGCTGCGTCCGGCGCGCGCCGACCTGGGCGTCATCGCCGTGCGGGTCGGGCTCGCCGTCGCGGATGCGGTGGACGCCCTCCTGGGTCGCCGCGAGACCCGCCTCAAGTGGCCGAACGACGTGCTGTTGGGGGAACGCAAACTCGCGGGCATCCTGTGCGAGGGCCGCTGGCACGGTGACACGCTGCAATGGCTGGCGGTAGGCGTGGGAGTGAACGTGTGCAACGCGATTCCAGCGCCCGTGGCGCGTCGAGCGGTGGCGCTCGAGGAATGGCTCCCTGCGGTCCGCCGGCTCGATGTCCTGGATCGCCTCGTCCCGGCGCTCGCGGGGCTCGCGTCAGGCGAGCCGGTCCTCAGCGAGCGCGAGTGCGCCGCGTTCGCGACGCGCGACTGGTTACAGGGTCGCCAGCTCCGCTCGCCCGCCGCTGGCCGCGCGCGCGGCCTCCGCCCCGACGGCGCACTGCTCGTCGATCTCGGCGCGGCGACAATCGCCGTGCGGCAAGGTCACGTCGAGCTGGCGTAGCGCGGCGGCCGCTTACAACCCTCCGCGCGCTCGCCGCTCCTCCAGTTTTGCGAGCCCATCGCGTGGCACTTCAGCCGGCGCGTGCCGGCGGGCAGCGGCGATCAGCTGATCGAGGCCGCTCATCATCGTGCCAACCCGGATTTTTTCGCCGGCCCGGTCCGCGAACACCAGCTGGCCGGCGACGGGCGAGAAGGTGATGCGAGCCACCTGAGCCCAGGCGAACCGGACGGGTTCGCCGCGCCACGGCGAGTGCGCCACGAGACCGCTGTCGGTCGCGACCACGCGGCGCTTCAGCCCTTCAAGCAGGGCCCACCAGCCGAGCAGGGCGAAGAACAGCAACATGCCGCCGAAATAGTAGGGATCCTCGGCGTTTCGAAACCCCGCCGTGACGGCGACGGTGACCAGAGCCAGCGGCATGAGGACGCCGCACGCCACGCCGACGACGATCATCCACGTGCCGTAGCGCACAAGGAGGGAGCCGTCGGGGAGAGCGGGGACCGGCTTCCGGGCCAGCCGGAACAGCCACGAGAGGATGGCGATCGTGACGACGCCACTGATCGCCGCCGTGGGAATAGCCATGGGTTCCTCAGTCGGTCGGAGGCGCCACAGCATTCGGCTTGCCGGACGCCCTGTCAAGCGTGGCGATAGCCCGTTAAAGCGTCTATACTTACGCCGCGCCATGCTCCTCGCCATCAACATCAACAACACTGAAACGAAGGTCGGGCTGTTTCGTGGCGACAGCCTCGAGGCCCACTGGCGCCTCACGACCACGCCCTCGCGCACGCCGGACGAGTGGGCGGCCACCCTCACGTCGTATCTGGCGCAGGAGGGCCGGTCCACCCAGGAAGTCCGCGCCGCCGTCGTCGCGTCGGTGGTCCCCCCCGTGACGCAGGGGCTGTGCGAGGCGGTGGAGCGTGCGACGACCGTGCGGCCCGTCGTCGTCGACGGCCGGTCGCGCTTGCCGATCACGCTCGACGTGGAAGAGCCGCTGCAGGTCGGTGCGGACCGCATCCTCAACACGCTCGCCGCCGCGCAGCTGCACCGCCGCGACACCATCGTCGTCGACTTCGGCACCGCCACGACGTTCGATTGCATTACGGCCGACGGCCACTTCCTCGGCGGTGTGATCATGCCCGGGATCCGTACCGCGTCGGACGCGCTCATTCGGGGCACCGCCAAGCTTCCCGCGACCGACCTCACGCCACCGTCGCGCACCATCGGGCGACGGACGGAGGAGGCGATTCGGTCGGGCGTGTTGCTGGGCACGGCGGACGCCGTGGACGGGATCGTGCGCCGCATCAAGGCCGAGTGGCCGAACGGTCAGACGCCGCAGGTCATCGCTACCGGCGGCCTCGCGAGCCTGGTTGCGCCGCTGGTCCGCGAGATCGAGTCGGTGCATCCGGACCTCACCCTGACCGGGCTCCGCATCGCCGCCACGGCGCTGGGCCTGACGTGGTAGTCGGCGCCCGCGCGCTGAACGCCTGGCGCCGCTGGGGCTATCGGCTGCTGCCCGGCGATCTCTTCTCCTACGTGCTCCACATGCGCCCCGCCGAGTGGCCGATCATGGCGGGGCACACGCTGCTCGGCTACGTGCTGGCGGTTGGACTTCGGGGAGCGGGGAGCGGGGAGCGGTTCCTCCCGGCGCTGGGAGCCCTCCTGATCTGGGTAATCCTGCTCAATGGCGGCACCCTCGCGGTCAATTCCGTGTTCGACAAGGATGAGGGCGACATCGGGTACCTGAATGCGCCGCCCCCGCTGCCGCGGCACCTGCTGGCGTTCAGCACTGCGCTGCTCGCCGGCGGTCAGCTGCTCGCCTTCGCGCTCCCACCCGCGTTCCGGGTCGCGTACGCCATCTGTTTCGTGCTGTCGATTCTCTACTCGGTGCCGCCGTTCCGCTTCAAGGCCGTGGCGGGAGTCGACTGGGTGATCAACATGTGGGGCTTCGGGACGCTCACGCCGTTTGCCGCGTGGGCCGCCACGGGCCGTCCGCTCGACGCGGGCCATGCGCTTGTCCTGCTCGGCTTCTGCCCGCTGTTCGCCGGACTCTATCCGCTCACTCAGCTGTACCAGATGGAGGAAGATCGCCGCCGGGGCGACCGGACGCTCGCCCTCCTCCTGGGGCTGCGGGCGAGCCTGGGCGTCGCGCTTGCGTGCACCGCCCTGGCGTTCGCCCTGTTCGGCGGGGCGGCGGCCGTCGTAGGGGTCCAGGCGTGGCAGCTCGTCGTGCCGCTCGTCGCGTGGCTCGCGGTGCTCGTACCCTGGTACCGGCGTCGCGAGACGCTACCTGCGGCCGGCCACCAGCGAGGGATGTACCGGGCGCTCGCCGCGTGGGCCATTACCGATCTCGTGGTCTTGCTGGTGTTTGCCCGGTGAGAGCCCGCGCTTAGATTTCGCGACGGGCTCATCCCCATCGACCAGGAGAGACGACGCATGTCGGCCACCGCGGCACCCCTTGCTTCGGACCGCTCGGACTTCCGCACCGTCACTGTGGGCGGCGCCACACTCGGCGTCGCGACGGCGGTGGCAGTCGTCGCATTCCTCGCGGCGTCGCGGCTCGTGCCGATCGCCGCTGGCACGAGGGGCGGGGTCCAAGCGCTCATCGTGTTGGCGGCGGGCGTGGCCGTCGCCTTTCTTCCCGCCCAATGGACCGCCGCGCGGAGCACCGAGGGCATCGCGGGCGCCGCGGCCATGGGCCTCGTCGGCACCGTGGTGTTCAGCGTCATTGATATCGTCCTGCTGCGGCCCTTCAAGGCGTATCCCTGGACGTGGGACGCGATCGGCGGCGGCAGCACGTGGTGGTACCTGCCTATCTGGTGGATGCTGGGGACGTTCGCGGCGTGGATGGGCGGTATCGTGACCGCCGCCGGGGCGGCGGCCGCGAGGGGCGAGACGACGCTCGCGCGTCGCGCTCTACCGGCGGTTGCCGGGACCATCATCGTGGCGGCGATCGGACGGCTCGCGGGCGTCCCGGTCGCTTTCTCGGTCATCACCGGTGGCGCCTTCACCCTGGTGCTTGCGGCGCTCGCCCTCGTCGCCCTGGCCCGTAAGGGCTAGGGCGCGGGAGGGGCGACATGCCCCGCTGGCTCGCTCACCTGTTGATCGTCGTAGGATGGCTGCTGACGCCCGTCCTTGCGTGGTCGGCGTCTTACGTCGGGCTGTGGGCCGGCGCGCTGGCGGCCACCGGGTTTACCCGTCCCGTCACCATGCTCGTCGTGGCAGCCGCCGTGGCCACGCTCTGCGGCTTCACCGCGCTCTTCATCTGGGTCCGCTTCATGCGCCGGGTCCCGCACCTCTTGTCCCATCACATGGCGCCACGCACGTCGGAGGAGCACCGCGCCGTTGCCGCGGCTGATTAAGCCCTGGCGGCTCGCGCCGTTCCTCGTCTTCCCGGCCACGCTCGGGGCGCAGGGGGGAGGCCGCGGGCTGGAGCTCCATCTCGGGCGCTGGTACAACGGCAATCGCGCCGAGGTCTACGAGTTCCGTACGACCGCGCGGCTGAGCGGACCGTTCACCCACGGATTCGGACTCGCCCTCCTCGTGAACGACACCCTGGGCCGGCGCCGGGCGTTCTACGGTTTGGGTTACGAGATGCAAGCCGGAAGAGGCCGGGCCACGCTTGGACCCTACGCGCTCGCGGGACTCGCCCTGGGACTCTCCACCGACACGTCCACTCAGGAGCTCGCCGCGCAGTGGACGCTGGGAGGCGGGCTCGAATGGCGGGCGCTCTCCTGGCTCGCCCTGGGAGGTGAGCTTCGCTATCGCCTCGAAGATCGTGGCCCCCGAGGGTTCTGGAATCCGCGCCACGACGCGCGCAGCGGCGTGAGCGCGACGCTCGGTGTGTCGTTTGGACTGGGGAGGGGGGCAGGGGGAAGAGGGGGGAGTGGGAACGGCGCCCCTGGGGACCTGCCGCCGCCCCTGCCGCCCGTGACGATCTCCGGCAACGCGAGCGAAGTGGTGCAGACGGCGCTCGAATCTCTGGGAACGCCGTACATCTGGGGCGGCACGGCCGACAACGGATTCGACTGCTCGGGGTTGATTCAGTACGCCTACGGCCAGCACGGCATTCGCCTGCCGCGCATGAGCCGCGATCAGGCGCGCTCCGGCGCCGAGGTCCCGCCGGTGATCGACGCACTCCGCCCCGGTGACATCCTGCTTTTGTCGGCCCGTCCCGGGGCGGGCGTGACCCACGTTGGGATGTACGTGGGCGAGCTCAAGTTCATCCACAGCTCGAACCGGGGCGTGAAGCTGTCGCGCCTGGATCCGCAGGATCCGGAGGGGGCGTATTGGCTGGATCGCTGGGTGGGGGCGAGGCGGGTGATACCGTGATACGTTGCCGGCTGAGGCGTGGCCGGGTGAAGCGTTGCCCGGTTGCCGGTTGGTTTCGCTGGCCACGCCTCGTTCGGCAACTTGGCAACGCCGTATTCGGGAACGCCTTACTCCTTGCTTGCGCCCCCGCCACGCGCTACGAGCAGCCCTCCGTGCTGCGCGGGTACGAGATCCTCATCACACGCCGCGATTCCCTGGGCCAGGATATCGCGGAAGGACTGCAGCGCCGAGGGTTCACGGTGCGCCGGCAGATGCGGGGCGGGAGCAGGCCCACCGCGTACCTGCTCGCGTTCACGCTCCGGGAGGCGGAGTCGCCCGCCGTCACCTGGCTCCATGTGCGCTTGGCTGACACTCGCACCGGGGCGATCGTGGCCGCCGTGTCGGCGCCCCTCGACTCCTTGGGGGCCACGACGCTGGACCACGCCCGGGCAATCGTGGACTCGCTCGCCGCCTCCCCGGCCCTCGGTCGCCAGGTATCGCCCCCTTGACATGCCACGGCTGCGAGGAGAGATTCCTCGCGGTTGTTTAGCACTCTCCAGATGAGAGTGCTAACAACATTGTTCCACAGGCACTTAGAACCAGGTACCGAGGTGGAGGACTCTAGCCCCATGGCAACCGCAACGGCTGCGAAGACGAAGCTGAAGATCTTCCCGCTGGCGGATCGGGTCGCCATTCGGCCGATGGAGGAGACGGAGACGATGAAGGGCGGTCTCTACATCCCCGACACGGCCAAGGAAAAACCGATCCAGGGCGAGGTGATCGCGGCAGGGCCCGGACGCCGGGAGAAGGATGCGCTGGTCCCGATGGAGCTGAAGGTCGGGGACCGGGTGGTCTACGGCAAATACAGCGGCACTCAGGTGGAGCTCGAGGGTGAAGAGATCATCCTCATCAAGGAATCGGACGTCATCGCCAAGCTTGGCTGAGGCTTCTAGGAGGACACAGACATGCCTGCAAAGCAGCTGGAGTTCAATGTCGAGGCCCGCGCCCGCTTGAAGCGCGGCGTGGACCAGTTGGCCGAGGCGGTGAAGATCACCCTCGGCCCGAAGGGCCGGAACGTCGTCATCGACAAGAAATTCGGCAACCCCACGGTCACCAAGGACGGCGTCACCGTCGCCAAGGAGATCGAGCTCGAGGATCCGATTGAGAACATGGGCGCCCAGATGGTGAAGGAAGTGGCGACCAAGACGTCGGATCTCGCGGGCGACGGCACGACGACGGCGACCGTGCTCGCCCAGGCGATCTTCCGCGAGGGGCTCAAGTCGGTCACGGCCGGCTCGAACCCGATGTCGTTGAAGCGCGGGATTGACCGGGCGGTGGAAGTGGTGGTCGAGGAGCTGAAGAAGATCTCGGTGCCCACCGCCGGCCGCAAGGAGATCGCTCAAGTCGGCTCGATCTCCGCGAACAACGATAAGGAGATCGGCGACCTGATCGCCCAGGCGATGGAGAAGGTCGGCAAGGACGGCGTGATCACGGTCGAGGAGGCGAAGGGCCTGGAGACCACGCTCGAGACGGTCGAGGGGATGCAGTTCGACCGCGGCTACCTCTCCCCCTACTTCATCACCGATCCCGAGAAGATGGAGGCGGCCCTCGAGGACGCCTACATTCTGATCCACGACAAGAAGATCTCGTCGATGAAGGACCTGCTCCCCGTCCTCGAGAAGGTGGCGCAGGCCGGTCGGCCGCTGCTCATCGTCGCCGAGGACGTGGAGGGTGAGGCGCTCGCGACCCTGGTCGTCAACAAGCTGCGCGGCACGCTGAAGGTGTGTGCCGTCAAGGCGCCGGGGTTCGGCGACCGCCGCAAGGAGATGCTGATCGACATCTCGGTGCTCACCGGTGCGCCGCAGGTGATCTCGGAGGAGATGGGCCTGAAGCTCGAGAACGCGACGCTCAACGATCTCGGCCAGGCGAAGCGGATCGTGATCGACAAGGACAACACGACGATCGTCGGCGGGAAGGGCAAGCCCGACGCGATCCAGGGCCGCATCAAGGAAATCAAGGCGGCGATCGAGAAGTCCACGTCGGACTACGACAAGGAGAAGCTGCAGGAGCGGCTCGCGAAGCTGGCGGGCGGCGTCGCCGTGATCAACGTCGGGGCGGCGACCGAGACCGAGATGAAGGAGAAGAAGGCGCGCGTGGAGGATGCCCTGCATGCGACCCGCGCCGCGGTCGAGGAAGGCATCGTGCCCGGAGGTGGTGTGGCGCTCCTGTGGTGCCAGAAGACGCTCGACAAGGTGAAAGGGACCGATGACGACGAGAAGATCGGCGTCGACATCGTCCGCCGCTCGCTCGAGGAGCCGATGCGGATGATCGTTCAGAATGCGGGCGCGGAAGCCTCGATCGTGGTCGGGAAGGTGAAGGAGTCGAAGGAGAAGAACTTCGGCTACAACGCCCAGACCGACGAGTTCGAGGACCTCGTTGCGGCGGGCGTCATCGACCCCACCAAGGTCACCCGCACGGCGCTGCAGAACGCCGCGTCCATTGCCGCGCTGATGCTCACGACGGAGTGCGTCGTGGTCGAGAAGAAGGAGAAGGAGAAGGCGCCGCCGATGCCGGGTGGCGGCGGTATGGGCGGGATGTACTAAGAGCTAGACGCACAGACGCACAGACGCACAGAACAGACGCACCGTCGCACAGAACGCCCCGGGGGGCAGCAATCCCCGGGGCGTTCTCGTTGCACCGGCGCATTTGCCGGTTTCGAGGAGTCTGCGGGTTCGCGCGACGGGTCGCGGCTGCCTTTGTGCGTTACCAGCTATGCTAATTAGACATCTTATAGCAGCTACACGTCATATAGTGTCTAACCCGGGTTGGTGACGGGACTTACACCATGGTCGTGACGCGCTTCACAGTCACAGGGAATCCGTCGCTCAACGGGAGGCCGTCTGTGCCAAGTCCATCGATCCTGCGCCGGAATCAGGTCGCCGGGTTCACGTTGATCGAGATGATAATCGTCTTCGTGGTGATGGGGATTATGCTCTCGGTCATGGTCAGGGCCGTTCGCGGCAGCTGGGTGGCGAATTCGCGGCGCTCCGCCAGCCGCGACGTCACCGCCTACCTGTACCGAGCGCGTGGCATCGCGATCCAACAGAGCCGGGCGGCGTGGCTGGTCCGCAGCGTCGACGTCCTGAAGATCATGGTCGATTCGTCGGGGACGCC
>QHTS01000090.1 GCA_003220905.1 Gemmatimonadota bacterium
GATGTCGGCCACCAGGCCCCACTCGAACCGGGAGATCAGCCGGTCCTCGAGCCCCGGGATCTCTTTCGGTGGCCGATCGGATGTGAGCACGATCTGCTTGTGCCCCTCGAACAAGGCGTTGAACGTGTGGAAGAATTCCTCCTGGGTCATTTCCTTGCCTTCGAGGAAATGCACGTCGTCCACCAGGAAGAGGTCCACGTCGTTGCGGTACCGGCGCCGGAACTCCGACATCGTGCGCGCGTGAATCGATTCGATGACTTCGTTGATGAACTGCTCGGCGCCGAAGTAGTGCACCCGCGTGCCCGGATACTTGGTGAGCACGGCATGGGCGACCGCCTGCATGAGGTGCGTCTTGCCGAGTCCCGTGGCGCCGTAGATGAACAGCGGGTTGTACGTCTTGCCGGGTGCTTCGGCGACCGCGTGCGCGGCGGCGGCGGCGAGCTCGTTCGACTTCCCGATCACGAACGTCTGGAACGTATACCGCTCGTTGAGCGGCGTGGTCGGGACGCCGGCCTTGTCGACGGTGGCCGGCTCGCGTGGCGCCACGAAGAAATCCATCTGCGGCCGCTGCTGGCGGTCCTCCTGCACGCGGAACACGACCGCCGTGGGCCGCCCGAACACGCGCTCGGCCGCGCGTGCCAGGACGCTGGCGTGCTTCGACTCGTTCCATTCGACGGCGAATTGATCGGGGGCACCGACGATCAGGCGACCGTCGTCCAGCGCGATCGGCACCGCTGGCTCGAGCCACGTCCGCACCGTGGCGTCGGGGAGTTCGCGCCGCGCCTCGTCGAGGAGTCGCTTCCAAGCTTCTTTAGTAGACTGCTCCATCCGCGAATGACTATGGGGTGGGACGTCCAGCAAGGGCGGCCCGAAACTACGCGCCGCTTGTGGAAAAGTCAACCTTGACCACCGCGGCGGCGTCGGTGTACGTTTCCCGGCCTCACGAGAGGAATGTATGGGTCCGACGTATCGCCCGCGCAATCGGCGGCGCATCAACAAGCACGGGTTTCGCGCGCGGATGAAAGACGTGTGGGGTCGCGCCGTCCTGTCCCGCCGGCGGAAGAAGGGGCGCAAGCGCCTCACCGTCCGCCTGCCGTCCAAACACCGGAGTCACTAACGGGAGAGCGGTTCCCGCGGCGCGTGCGGCTCGCGCGCGGCCCGGAGCTCGCTGCCTGCTGGGAACAGGGTCGCCGCTTGCGCACCCCGCATCTCGACCTGGCGTGGCGCCTGAGTCCGCTGGGCCACCCGCGGATGGCGATCGTGGTGCCCCGCTTTCAGTTCACCGCGGTGGCCCGCAACCGCTTGCGCCGACGCTTGAGAGAGATTCTCAGACGCTACCCCGTCGCCTCGCTCCCCGCCGTCGATCTCGTCGTGCGCGCGAAGCGCGCAGCGTATGCCGCCCCGTTTGCGCAGCTGCGCGCCGAACTGGCGGCGAGCGTGACACGCCTCACGTGAACCTCCGGCGCTGGCCGCGGCGCGCCGTCATGGCGCTCATTCGTCTCTACCAGTTGACGCTCGCGCACCTGGTATTCACGCAGTGTCGCTTCGTGCCGTCGTGCTCGCGCTACACCTTCGAAGCGGTGGAGCGCTACGGCGCAGTCAGAGGTGTGTGGCTCGGCATCAAACGGATCCTGCGCTGCCACCCGCTGCACCCCGGCGGCTACGATCCGGTGCCCTAAAGGCTAGACGCACAGACGCGCAGACGCGCAGAGGTGAAGTGGAACGACGCGTTATTCTGGCCGTTCTCCTGATGCTCATCGTGGCAGTCTTGCCGAGCATCCTGTTTCCGCCGAAGAAAACGGCGGACCGGCGGACGGCCGGACTGACTGATAGCACGACGAAGCTCGCGCCGGCGGCGCCGGAGTCTGCTGCCGCTCCGGCGCGACCGTCCGTCAGTCCGCCCGTCCGCCCGTCCGCCGGTGCTCCCGCAGACACCGTGTGGGTGACGTCTCCCCTCTATCGACTCGGCTTCACCACGCGTGGCGGCGCCCTGGTGCACGCGGAGCTGTTGGGCTACCGCTCGTTCGCCCAGGCGGATTCGGGACGCGCCGTCGAACTGGTCCGAGACGGGGTGCCGCTGCTGGTCTATCGGCGCACGGGGGGTGGCGACACGACGCTCGTGTCCGACTGGACGCTGACGCCCAGCGCGACACGGGTGCAGGTAGGGCGAGAGGGTGCGACCCTCAGCTTCGCCGGTGCGCGAGACGGCGCGCGGCTCGCGCTCGACTACCGCTTCTCCCCGGCCGAGTACCGGTTCGCCGTGCGCGGGCGGATGGAGGGGTTCGGTCCCGCCGGTGCCACGCTGCTGCTCGGGCTGGGGGAGGGGTTGCGATCGGTCGAGGCCGACTCGATGGACGATTTCCGGCACTACGCCGTGGTCACCAAGGCGACGAAGACGCAGCGCACGGACTTCGGGTCGCTCAAGCCGGGCGAGCGCAAGATCCTGGACGGGCCGTTCGAATGGGCCGGCGTCAAGTCGAAGTATTTCTTCATCGCGGCGCTCGCCGTGGAGGAGAACCAGCCGCGCTTCGGCGCCGCTATCGTGGAGGGCGGCCCGCGCACGGTGTCGGCCTCCTCGCTCTTCGGCCGCTCGACCGTGGCGACGCGGACCCCCGTCGCGGTGACGCTGCCCGTGCCCCCCGCGGGCGAGTTTGGGTACGAGGTGTACGTCGGGCCCCTCGAGTATCGGCGCCTGTCGCAGCTCGGTCACGACCTGGACGATGCCAATCCGTACGGCGGGTTCCTGCAACCCATCATCCAGCCCGTATCGGTGCTGGTCGTGAACATCCTGATCTGGATGCACGACCGGCTGACGCTCGCCTACGGCTGGGTGCTCATCATCTTCGGCATCCTGGTCCGGCTGCTCTTGTGGCCGCTCAATCAGCGCGCCATGGAGTCGAGCATCCGGATGCAGGCGGTCGCGCCACTCTTGAAGCAGATCCAGGACCGCTACAAGAACGAGCCCGAGCGGCTGCAGCGCGAGATGATGAAGCTCTACAAGGAGCACAACGTCAACCCGTTCGGCGGTTGCCTCCCGATGCTCCTGCCGATGCCGGTGCTGTTCGCGCTGTTCTTCGTGTTCGCGAACACCATCGAGTTTCGCGGCGTGCCGTTCCTCTGGCTTCCTGACCTGTCGCGCGCCGACCCGTACTACATCATCCCGATCGTGATGGGGCTCTCGATGTTCGTGCTCTCGAAGGTGGGGCAAATCGGGATGCCGCCGAACCCGCAGACGAAGATGATGCTGTACTTCATGCCGGCGTTCATGACGCTCCTGTTCCTGAACTTCGCGTCCGGGTTGAACCTGTACTACGCGGTCAGCAACATCTTCAGCATCCCGCAACAGTATTTGATCGCTCAGCGGCGCTTGCGGGAGCAGGGACGCAAGACGTAAGCGGGAAAGGGGAAACGGGAAAGGGGAAAGGCCCGTGTTGTCCGATCCCATAGTCGCCCTCGCGACGCCGCCTGGTCGCTCTGCCATCGCGCTCATCAGGCTCTCGGGGAAGGGTGCGTTCGATGTCGCGGCGCGCGCCCTGCACCCGTTTCACCCCGACCCGCCTCGCACGGTCCGTCGCGTCCACGTGGTGCATCCCGCGACCGGCGCGCCGGTGGATGATGCGCTCGCCGCCTGCTTTCGAGGGCCCCGCTCCTACACCGGAGAGGACCTGGTCGAGCTCTCGACGCACGGTGGGCTGCTCGTCCCCGCGGCGGCGGTCGCGGCGTTCGTGGCCGCGGGCGCGCGACCGGCCCGACCGGGAGAGTTCACGCGTCGGGCGGTGCTGAGCGGTAAGCTCGACCTGCTGCAGGCCGAGGCGACCGCCGACCTGATCGATGCCGGCTCGCCCGCGCAAGCGCGGCGGGCCCTGCACCAGCTCGACCGAGGACTGTCGACGCGGCTCGACGAGCTGCGGGCGGAGCTGCTCGAGGTCGAGGCCCTGATCGCCTACGAGATCGATTTTCCCGACGAGGACGAAGGTCCGGTGGCGCCGGAGCGCGTGGTGCGCGCGTGGCGGGCGGCGCGCGACCGGATCGCCCGGCTCCTCGACTCGGCCCCCGAGGGAGAGCGGCTGCGGGAAGGCGCGCTGCTGGTGATCGCCGGCCGCCCCAACGCGGGGAAGTCGTCGCTCTTCAACGCGCTGCTCGGCACCGAGCGCGCCATCGTGACGGAAGTCCCAGGCACCACGCGGGATGCGGTCGAGGCGCAGGCGGTGCTCGAAGGCTTTCCGTTCCGGCTCGTGGACACCGCGGGGCTGCGGGCGAGCGACGATCGTGTCGAGCGCCTCGGAATCGAGGTGAGCCGAAAGTATCTCGCGGCGGCGGATCTGGTGCTCTACTGCGAGGACAATCGGGAAACGGGAAAGGGGAAACGGGAAAGGGACGCGCGCGACGAGTTTCTGGCGCAGGTGAGCGCCCCCGTCGTGTTCGCGCTTACCAAATCCGACTTGGAGCCACCGCCCGACGGTCCGACCGTCCGGCCGTCCATCGCCGTCTCAGCGGTGACGGGCGAGGGCCTTGCGGACCTGCGTCGCAAGCTCGCGGAGGTGGCCTACGGCCGCCTGCTCGCGCTGGGCGACGTAGAGCCGGTCGTGACGCGGGCGCGGCACCGCAGCGCGCTGGAGCGTGCCCTCAGCGAAGTCGAGGCGTTCCACACCGCCCGGGGGAGCGGCGTGGACGCGGCCGCTGCTGCGACGCACCTGCGCGCGGCGGTGGGGGCGCTCGACGATCTCATCGGCGTGGTCACGCCGGACGACGTGCTCGATCGCGTGTTCGCGAGTTTTTGCGTGGGGAAGTGACTCGCTGGGAGCTTGACGCGGTCCTGACATTTTGCGCCAACCGGTTGTCAGAAGGCCTGCTTGCTGACCCACCTAATCGGCGCCATGTTTTCCCTCCCCCGTTGCCGCGAGGCGCCCCGTGTCACTCGTCAGGTCAGTTCCTCGATTTGCGACCGTCGGATTGGTCGTGACAGCCGCATGCGTCTACGACGCGCGCATTCCCTTCCAGCCGGCCGGGCCGGCAGCCGCCGCTCGGGCTCCCGAGTTCGCGTCCGTTGCAACCCGCGGCGGTGGGGCCAACGGTCGTCACATCGTGTCCTTCAGCGGATCGGTGCCGGCGGATTTCGCGGCGCAGGTCGCGGCCCTGGGCGGCAAGGTGCTCTGGGTGTCGTCGGGCTCGGGCCTCGCCGCGGTGAGCGGTCTCGAGGGATCCGCCGCCGCGACGCTCGCCCGTAAGCGCGGCATTCAGGCGGTGGACGCCGACGCATTGATTCCTCTCGACGTCCCCCTGTTGGCCACGGAAGCGACCGCGGAGGGCGGCGGCGTCCAAAGCAACGCTGCGCCGGCGGCGGCGGTGCGCTACCCTCGTCAGTGGAACATGCGCGCGGTGCAGGCCGACGTCGCGTGGGCGCACGGAGTCGTCGGCTCCTCCGGCGTGTCGATCTTCATGCTCGACTCAGGGATCGACCCCCACCACGCGGACACCGAGGGCCGGGTGGATGCAACGCGCTCGCGGGACCTGCTGGGCACATTCGACGCGCAGCTCGAGGATGGCACAACGGTGCCTTTCACCGAGGCCGATACCGTTCAGAAGTACTTCCCCGGCAAAGAGATCTACACCGATCTGTTCTTCCACGGCACGCACACCGCTGCAACCGTGAGCAGCAACGCGGTGCGCGCGGCAGGTGTCACGTCGCGGACGACGCTCGTGGCCGTCAAAGTCTGCGGGTACATCAACGACTGCCCGTTCAGCTCGATTCTCAACGGCGTGATCTACGCTGCCGACGACGGCGCCGATGTGATCAACCTGAGCCTGGGCGGGGCGTTCCCCAAGGCGGGCAACGGACGCTTCGTGGGACTGATCAACAAGGTCTTCAATTACGCGCGGAGCAAGGGCGTCACGGTCGTGGTCTCCGCCGGGAACTCGGCAGCCGATCTGGACCACGACGGCAACACCTATTGGACCTTCTGCAATACGCCCTCGGTGATCTGCGTCGCAGCCACGGGCCCGACATCCGACGCCAACGCCACCAGTCCCAACCCCAACCTCGTTCGCAACGGCCCGTGGACCAATATCGATGCGCCTGCCTATTACACGAACTTTGGGCGCTCCGCTATCAACGTGGCGGCGCCGGGCGGGAACAGCTCTTTCGGTCCGCCGCTCGCCGCGCCGGCCGGGAGGGACGTGTTCGTGTGGGCGGCGTGCAGCCAGACGTCGCGGCTCACGCAGTTGCTCGGGTGCAGCGCGGCGCCGCTGTTCATCGTCGGCGCCCAGGGCACGAGCATGGCCGCCCCGCACGTCGCGGGCACCGCGGCGTTGCTCGTGTCGATCATCGGCCGGAATCCCGCCCAGATCAAGGCGAGGATCCAGCAGTCGGCCGACAACGTGGCCGGTAATGGCACGACCCCGTTCTACGGTAAGGGCCGGCTGAACGTGGCCCGGGCGGTCGGTGCCATCCCGTGACCCCGTAGCCTAGATTTCATGCTCTGAGAGGGCGGCGGCTCCTGTCGGGACCGCCGCCCGACTTTTTCCACCAGGAGGATACGAGCGGATGGACGTCCAGGCGGGCACGGCTCCCCCTCCCGTTATGCGGTCCCCCGAGCGCTGGCTCGCAGTCTTGAGAATCGCCGTCGGCCTGTGGTTCGCGAAGGCCGTGTTCACCAAGCTGAGCGTCACGCTCGCCTGGGGCTTCCTGCCCGTGCCCACCGCGTCGGACCGGTGGCAGCACGTCATGCCGATCCTGGTCACGAAGTATGCGGAGGGCAATCCGATCGGCTTCTTCAAGGAATTCCTGCTGAACACCGTGGTCCCGAACAGCCACGTGTACGCCCAGCTCACGGCGTTCGGGGAAGCAGCGGTCGGTTTGGGGCTCGTGTTCGGGTGCTGCACGACGCTCGCGGCCGCGATTGGGCTGGTCCTGGTCGTCAACTACGGCCTCGCGGTGCAGTGGCAGGGGTCGGCACAGCAGGGGTTCCACTACATGCTGATCACCACCCTGGTGGTGATTCTCGGCGCGCGGGCGGGGCGGGTGTGGGGCGTGGACGGCTGGGTGTGGGCCCACCGGCCCGGCTCGTGGCTCGCACGGGTGCCGCTCGGCTAGGGGATGTACAGCAGGTCGTTCGGCCGCTCGCCCACCGGGATAGCCGTGACGACCTTGCGCGTCTCCGTGTCGATCACCGACACGCTGTTGGAGCGTCCGTCGGCCGTGTAGAGCCGCCGTCCGTCCGGCGACAGCGCGATCCCCCAGGGCCGCCGCCCCACCACGATCGAATCGATCACCGTCTGGCGCGCGACGTCTGCGACGCTCACGCTCGCGGCCGCTCCCTCCGTGAGGTAGGCGAGCCGCCCGTCAGGACTGAACGCGATGCGGACCGGCTTGGTCTTGCCGTCGCGAATCGGGAACTGTGCGACCACGCTGTCGGTGGCGACGTCGATGACGGTGACGTTGCCACCCGCCTCGGCCGACACCCAGGCTCGGGTGCCGTCGGGGGTCAAGGCGACCGTGCGCGGGTTGTCGCCCACATGCAGGGTCTTCAGGAGACGGCCGGTTTTCGCGTCGAGCACGGAGACGGTGCTGTTCGTCTCCGCGGTGACGTAGAGCTTCGTACCGTCGCGCGTGATCCCCACGCCCTCGGGCTCGACGCCCACCGGCGTCGAGAACAGCGTTTTCCCGCTCGCGATGTCGATCGCCGACGCGTGCGCGATCTCCTCGTTCGACACGTAGGCCACCTTGCCGTCGGGGCTGAGCGCCACCAGCTCGGGGTCACGGTTCGCTGGGATAGTCCGCGTCATCGTGCCGCTCGCCACGTCCACCACGCCGAGCGCGTCGTCCTGCCCCAGGGCGACGTACACCGTCCTCCTGTCGGGACTCAGCGCCATGCCGCGCGGGCGCTTGCCCACCGGGATGGTCGCGACGACGGCGTTGGTGCGTGGCGAGACGACGGAGATGGTGTTGGGGATCTCATTGGTGACGTAGAGCTGCGGCTCGCGCGACCCCGCGCCAAAGGCGCTCGCGAGGACGAAGGGTGCGGCGAGGGCGGCGGCATGCCACCGGCGGGTCGTCTGGGTCAACGGAACGTCCGGGTCAATCGTTGAAGATCGCCTGGTCGACGTGCAGCGCCTTGTCGAGCCCGCGGAGGCGGTCGCGCCCCCGGATACCCTTGAGGATCGCCCCCGTCAGGTCGGCGCCCGTTACGTCGGCATCCGTGAGATCGGCCCCGGTGAGGTCGGCCCGAACGAGCAGCACCTTGCGGAGGTTCGCGCCGGTGAAGTCGGCGCCGCTGAAGTCCACGCTGCTGGCATCGACGCGCATGATACCCATCGACTGGTTGCCTGGGTCCACGCCCAGATTCGCTTTGATGAATTTCGCGCGCTGCGCCTTGGCGTTGTTCATCGGCCCGATCAGGCGGGCGCCCGAGAGGTCCGCGTCGGAGAGATCGGCGTCGTACAGGATAACGGCGAAGACGCTGGCATCACGCAGGACGGCGCGTCGCAAATCGACGCGATAGGCCACGACGACGTCCAGATTCGCCGCGGTGAAATCCGCCTCGGTCGCCACCGCATCGGTGAGCGTGACTGACGTGAGCTGCGCCTTCACCAGATTGGTGCGCACCAGGCGGCACTTCGTGAAATTGGCGCGCTTGAAATCGACGCCCGCCAGATCGAGTCCGGAGAGGTCCTTCCCGGTGAAGTCGGCGGGGTGTGCAGGCGTGGCACGGTCGAGTGCCACGAGCACTTGCTCGCGGGTCAGGGGCTGCTGCGCACGGCCGGCGTCGGGGGCGACGCTCGCTGCGACGACGGCGACGACCACGCCCGCCAGCCTGCCCGCGCGGCCCGTCACGGACTCTTGGTTTTCTGCTGCTGGTCGGAGAGCCGGTGCGGCCGTCCCGGCTTGAGCCAGCCGTCGCTCCGCGCCTTCACGTAGAGGTAGACCTCCTGGATCGCCCCGGAATCGAGCAGCACGTTCCACGCCGGCATGCCCTTCGGGGGCCGGCCGTTCCAGGCGGTGTTGAAGAAGCTGTCGCGCGGGAAGTTCGCGCCGGTAGGGCTCACGGCCCAGCGCAGATCGGGCGCGGTCGGAAGGATGGGGTGCATCGCGTCCTCGCCGTGGCAGCGGTAGCAGTAGACGTGCCACCACTTCCACCCCTGGTAGATCGAATCCGACACCAGCAGGCTGTCCCGCACGGTGTCCCGCAGCGCGGCTACGGCGGCGGCGGGCTGCCCGCCGCGCGGCGCCCACGTCATAGCGACTACGGCCGTGATCCAGGCGCCGACCAGGCCACCCCGCACGAAGTGCTTCGTCCTCACGTCCCCTCTCCCTCGTTGGTTGTACGGTTCCCGCCGGGCGAAGCGCCGCTACGGGCGCATCTCGATCATCGGTACATTGTACTGCTCGAGGATCGCCGTGATCTCTCCGCGTCGGCGGTCGACCACGGAATCGAGCGTGGCCTTGAGCGCCTTGTCGCGGTGCCGCACGGCCATTGCCATATCGAATGCAAAGGGCATTCCTGATACCGCGTCGGTGTCGGGCAACGCAACCATGGTGAGCGGGACGACCTGGCGCTTCACCCAATAGCCCGCCAGGGGCCCCCACACGATGGCCACGTCGATCGAGTCTTTCGCGACCGCGTGTACGATGTCGTCAGGGTGGTCCGCTTTGGGGTCGGGGTTGAGGAAGTTCCCGAACCCGACGAGGCCCACGATGCCGCGGGCGCCGAGCGCGTGCGCCGGTGGCGTGTTGGTGTAATCGTAGCCGATCATGTTCACGCCGATCTTCAGGCGCTTCAAGATCGTGTCATCGAGCGAGCGTACGGTGAACCCGCGGTCGGCGCGGTACACGAAGTAATAGGTGGAGCGGTAATAGGGCTTCGTCGTCGCCACCGGGTCGAGGCCCACCGGGGCCTGGATCATGACGTCGCAGAATCCGCCAAGGATCGAGTTGCGCAGGACGCCACGGCGGCTGGGCCACCAGTAGTTGATGACCGTCGCATTGAGATCTCGCGCGACGAGGTGGGCGATCTTGTTTTCGAATCCCTCCTCCTGGCTGTTGGAGAAGGGCATGTCGTACGGGTCGGCGCAGACGCGCAGGTCCGAGGGAGGCCGCTGCTGCGCGCTGGCCATGAGTACGACGGCGGCGGCGGCGAGGAGCGCCACCGTGAGCCTACCCCGTATGGAATGCATGCGTGCTCCCGGCGGAACCGTCAGAAGGTGAAGAGGTGGCCAAGTACTACACCCGGTGCCGGAGCGCGTTCGCTCCGGCACCGGGTGCTCGACGCATCTGCCTACTGCGATTGGTGTTGCCCTTCGACTGCTTACAACCCGAACACGAGCAGCGTGCCGCCCGCGTTGCTGATGTTGATGTAGTCACCGAAGGCGCCGATCGCGCCGAGCGCGGCGGTCGGATCCTCGGGGCCGATGCCGAGCGCCACACCTGCGCCGGCCCAGCCGCCCACTCCGGAGAGCACGGCGACGTACTGCTTGCCGTCGGGCCCCAGGTACGTCATCGGGTTGCCGATGATCCCGGAGGGTGTCTTGAACTTCCACAGCAGCGTGCCGGTGGTCGCATCGACCGCCTTGAGCCAGCCTTCCATCGTGCCGTAGAACACGATGCCCGAGGCCGTCGCCAGCGCGCCGCCGTAGGCCGCCAGGTTCTCCTTGATCGCCCACTTCTCCTTGCCGGTGGTCGGATCCCACGCGATGAACCGGCCACGGTTACCGCCCGGGCCCGGGAACATGCGCACGATCGCGCCGACGTACGGCTGACCGGCCGAGTACTTCACCTCTACGCCCTCGTAATCCATGCAGATGTTGTTCGTGGGGACGTAGAAGAGCTTGGTCTGCGGAGAGAAGGCGGACGGCTGCTGATCCTTGAAGCCGATCGCGGCGGGACAGATACCCTCGGTGTTCTTCTTCGAGGTCGTCCCGTACTGCGCGTTGCGGACCGGGAGGCCCGTCGAGAGATCGATCTTCGACGCCCAGTTGACCGGGCCGAAGGGCTCGGCCACGAGCACCTTGCCGTTCGTCCGATCGAGCGTGTAGCCGAAGCCGTTGCGGTCGAAGTGCACCAGCGCCTTCACCGGCTTCCCGCCGATCGTCACGTCGACCAGGACGTTCTCGTTGACGCCATCGTAGTCCCACTCGTCGTGCGGCGTCATCTGGTACGCCCACTTCACCTCGCCGTTGTCCGGATTGCGGGCGAAGATGGTCATCGACCACTTGTTGTCGCCGGGACGCTGATCGGGGTTCCAACTGCCCGGGTTGCCCGAGCTGTAGTAGAACAGGTTCAGCTGCGGGTCGTAGGAGTACCAGCCCCACGTGGTCCCGCCGCCGCGCTGCCACTCGTCGCCCTGCCAGGTGCTGACGCCGAGGTCCTTGCCGCGGTGCGACGCGTAATTCGGGTTGGCATCGCCGACGATCTTGACTTCGGCGTCCGGGCCCGTCGAATAGCCGCGCCACAGCTCCTTGCCGCTGTTCACGTCGTACGCCGTCACGCGACCGCGCACGCCGAACTCACCACCCGAGATGCCCGCGATCACGATGTCTTTGATCACGATCGGCGCGTTCGTCATGGTGGAACCGGTCTTGTAATCGGCGTTGGGCACGCGCCACAGCTGTTTGCCTGTCTTCGCATCCAGCGCCAGCAGATCGCCGGCGAGCAGCTCGATGAACAGCTTGCCGCTCGGATGGTAGGCGAGCCCGCGGTTGACCAGATCGCAACAGGCGATCGGCTTCGCCTCGGGCGGCTGGGCAGGGGTGTGCTTCCAGATCATCGGTGCGCCTTCCTTGGTCAGATCGAGCGCAAACACGATGTTCGGGAACGCGCTGTGAACGTACATCACGGTGCCGATCACCAGCGGGTTCCCCTCATGGCCATTCAGAACGCCCGTCGAGAACGTCCAAGCGGCCTTGAGGTTCTTCACGTTCGCCTTGTTGATCTGGGTGAGCGGGCTGTAACGCTGCAGGTCGGGAGTCCGACCCGTCATCGTCCACTCGCCCGCGCCCTGGGCGACGGCGGACGCCGTGACGAGCACCATCAGGCTCGCCGCGAGTCCACCGGACCACAGTTTGAAGCGGTTCATAGCTGACCTCATGTTGAGGATGAGGGTGTGAAAAAAACGGCCCACAAATCTCTTGCCCGTCAGAATCCCGAGACCCGCACGAGGTCCGGGGGTCCGCGTTCCCGACAGGCGACAACCATCGTCCGACTCCTCCACACCGGGACTGCTGCTAGGGATAGAGGTTATATCTCCGGGGCCGGCCACTGTCAATCAGGCGGAAAGGGCCGTCCTTCAGCCCGAAACCGCGCCGGCCTCGCGCCACACGCGGGCGCCGCCCACGCTGAAACCGCCTTCATATACCAAGCCCCCGGTGCCTACGGCGGCCCGCACTCGCTGCGCCAGTGCCTGGGAGGCGCCCGCATCGCCCACGATGCCGTACACGGCGGGTCCCCACGAGCTCTGCCCCACGCCGACCGCGCCCCACGCCCGCAGCCGCTCGACCAGTTCGCCCGTCTCCCCCGGCGCGAACACGCCCCCTTGCGCGGGCGCGAACCAGCCGCCGGTGATGCGCTGGATTTCGCCGAGCGCGGCCCCAAACCCCGCCAAGTCGGCCTCGGCGAGCGCCGGCAGGAGTTGCATCAGGACGAGATGCGCGACGCGCTCGACGTCGCGGGCGTCCGGGGACGGAAGGCGGGCGAACGCCGCCGCCTCGTCGTCGCCGGCGAGCCCCGGTTTGCCCTGCGGCACCGCGACGACCGCGCGCCATGTGTCGGGGAACGGGAGCCGCGCCAGGAGCGGGGCGACGCGCCTGGCGCTCCCCCTCCCCCCGGGCGTCCGCCCACCCTCCAGCACGAAGCCCCCGTAGGCGAACGTCCACGTGCCCACGCCGGAGCGGCGCCCGCGATCCACCGCGTGCGCCAGCGCCGTCACGTCGGTCGGCAGACCCGACAGCTCGGCGCTCGCGCGCGCCACCGCCAGCGCGAGCTGGGTGCCCGAGCCGAGCCCCGCGTGTGTCGGAATCGACCGATGCAGGCAGAAGTGGAGCCGCAGGTCCAGCCCGTGGTGCCGCGCGAACCGGCGCGCGAATTCGAGCGCCCGGGCCGCGTCGGGCCCTTCGGCCTTGAGCCCGTCCGCGGCGCGGGCCTCGAGCAAGAGCGACGGAGCCGGGATCGCCGCCCCGATCCCTCCGAAACGGCGCCCCAGGTCGCCTCGGAGGTCGAGCACGCCGAAGTGCAGCCGCGCCGGCGCCTCGACGAACACGCGTGGCTCCCCTCCCCCCGCGCTCATGGGGTCACCGGCTGCTCTGGCCGCGGCGCCCGACGCACGTACTCGGTGAGGAGCGCCATCGCCTCGCGCTCGCGCGGGCCGGCCGTCTTGTCCACGATCACCTGGAGCCGCGCAAATTCGGCGCGGATCTGCTCCGCGGGCAGGAGATGGGTGCGGGTCGCGAGGATCGCGGCCTCGAGCACCGCGTGGCGGGCGCGGTTGAAGCCCAGGAACTCGCGTCGCACGCCGCGGTGCACGACGCGAGTCACGATCCGCGCCCGGGGCGGGGTCGCGTCCAGCGCGCGCACTTCGACCTCGCGCCAAGAGCAGGCCGCTTCGAGCACGACGCCGCGCACCACGGTCGCGGGGACGGCCGGAAACTGGACGTTCGCGATCGCTCCCTGCGCGAACAGCATCACGTCATCGGTGAGATTGATCACGGCGACGCGCGTTGCCTCGAGGTTCTTGAACGTCGTGGTCTCGAGGAACGGCTTGATCACGATCTCGTCGTCCCCCCACTCGACACCCATGGGGGCGAAGTTGATCACCCCGCGGGCGTCCATCGTCGTGAGCACGGACTCGATGATCACCGGACCAGCTCGACCGGAGGCGGCACGACGGCGGCGGCCGCGGGACCGGGGGACGTGGCGCTCGCGGTCCCGACGCCGTCAGCACAAACCGGCAGATCCTCGATCCGCGCCGCCACGCCGTGCAGGAAGCGGTCGAGGAGAACGTAGCCGTACGCGGTGAGCACGGACTCAGGGTGAAACTGCAGCCCGATCACCGGGTGACGCGCGTGCTCCACCGCCATGATCTCCCCGTCCTCGGCGCTGGCGGTGACGCGCAGCTCGGCGGGAAGCCCCGAGCGGGAGATGACGAGGGAATGGTAGCGCGCCGCCGCGAACGGGTTCGGGAGACCCGCGAACAGGCCACTCGCGTCGTGGTGGATGCGGGACGCTTTGCCGTGCATCGGTCGACCGGCGCGCACGATGCCGGCGCCGTACGCGGCGCCGATGCACTGATGCCCCAGGCACACGCCGAGGATCGGCGTGCTGGGGCCGAAGCGCCGCACCACGTCGGTCGAAATCCCCGCCTCCCCCGGCGTGCAGGGCCCGGGGGAGATGATGATGTGCGAGGGTTGCAGCGTCTCGATTTCCTGGAGCGTCGTCGCGTCGTGGCGTCGTACCACGGGTTGCTCTCCCAGCTCGCGCACGTAGCGGGCCAGGTTGTAGACGAACGAGTCGTAGTTGTCGATCAAGAGGATCATGGGACTAGGGCGGCGATGAGTCCGCGGGCTTTGTCGAGCGTCTCGCGGTACTCCTGCTCGGGATCGGAATCGGCCACGATGCCGCCACCGACTTGGACGTACACGTCGTGGCCGAGCACGAGACAGGTGCGGATCACGATGCTCGTGTCCAACGCGCCCGACAGCGAGAGATAGCCGATGGAGCCGCAGTAGGCGGCGCGCTGGGTGGGCTCGAGCTCCGCGATGATCTGCATCGCGCGGACCTTGGGCGCCCCGGTGATCGAACCGCCGGGGAATGCCGCCCGCAACAGGTCCACGGCGTCGTGCTCCGGTGCGAGCTCGCCCACGACGGTGGAGACGAGGTGGTGCACCGTGGCGTAGTGCTCGACGGCGAACAGCTCGGGCACGTGCACGGTTCCCGCGCGACAGACGCGCGACAAGTCGTTCCGGAGGAGATCCACGATCATCACGTTCTCCGCCCGGTCCTTGTCGCTCTCCACGAGCGCGCGCGCGAGCGCCGCGTCGTGCTCGGGGGAGAGCCCCCGGGGACGGGTCCCCTTGATCGGCCGTGTCTCGACTCGGCCGCCCGGTTGCACCCGCAGGAAGCGCTCGGGGGACGAGCTCGCCACCACCAGGTCGCCGAAAT
>QHTS01000093.1 GCA_003220905.1 Gemmatimonadota bacterium
GGCTGGCGGTTCCCGGGCGTCTTTCTCTTTCACGACTTGACACCCACCAGCCCGCTCAAGCTCCAGCTCGAGGTCGCGGCCCTGAAGGGCTCGGGGGTCGCTACCTCGGCCAGGGACACGCTCAATGCCATCGGCAGCGGCGAGGCGTCGGGGTTACCGCAGGTCGAGACGCGGCTCAACGCGGCGAGAAAATTCGGCACCGCGAGCTGGAACGGCTTCGTCGCGTATCACCTCGACTGGAAGGACATAAACGGCACGGGCGTCCCGGGCTCCAAGATCACGAACTGGGGAGTCGAGACGGGCCAGTACATCGCCGTCAGCAGTTTCACCCTGCACGGCAGCTTCTACTACGGGAAGGGGCTGGGATCGCAGTTCGGCATGATCACGCAGTTTCAGCCGCAGATTCGGGGCTGGGGCGCGTGGGCCCAAGCGGGCTACGACTTCACGCCTCACTGGAGCGTCTGGGCCGACTACGGGATAGATCAGCCGGATTACGCGCGGTTCAACAGGGAGACGGCTGGGACCCTCGGGCGGGAACGTGACCCGGTGGAGCACGGGCGTCACGAGCGCGGACCAGTACGCGCTCAGCGTGCTGTACACGCTCTGAGGAGACCGGACTCGCAGCGGAGCGAAGCGTGCTCCGCTGCGAGCCCCGGTCGCTGCATGGACATTGCCTGGCGTCCGACGGAGCGGTATCTCGCCCGCAGCCGGCTGCGCCGCTTCGCCGAGGCACACGGTCACCGCGACTTCGCGTCGCTGTACCGCTGGTCGGTCGAAGACCTCGATGGCTTCTGGCGTGCCGTCGACCGCGATCTCGGCCTCGTGTGGCAGACGCCCTACGAGCGGGTGCTCGACGCGTCGCGCGGCGTTCCCTGGACCACGTGGTGGGTCGGCGGTCGCATGAACTACGTGGCCACGGCGCTCCGCCACGATCCTTCCCGGACGGCGCTCGTGTTCGAGGGCGAGGAGGGTGCGACGCGGCGGCTCACCTACGGTGAGCTCGCGGCCGCGGTGCGCTGCTTTGCGGCGGGCCTGCGCGCGCTCGGCGTCGGTGCCGGAGACCGCGTGGGCATCTTCCTTCCCATGATCCCCGAGTGCGCCATCGCGACGCTCGCCGTCTCCGCGATCGGCGCGGTCTACACACCGATCTTCTCAGGATACGCGGCGGAGGCGATCGCTGGTCGGCTGCGCGACTGTGCGGCGAGCGTGCTCATCACCGCCGACGGCTTCCGCCGGCGCGGCCAGGTGGTGCCGATGAAAGAGACGGCCGACGTCGCCGCCGACCGAGCGGGCGTCCGGACGGTAATCGTCGTCCGGCGGCTCGGCCGCGAGGTGCGCCCGCGCGAACGCGACGTGTGGTGGGACGACGTGGTGGCACGCGGGAGCGGCGTCGCTGAGACATTCGCCGATGTGTCCGCCGAAGATCCGTACATGATCATCTACACGTCCGGCACGACCGGCCGGCCGAAGGGCGCGGTGCACGTGCACGGCGGCTTCCCCGTGAAGGCGGCGCAGGATCTGGCGCACTGTTTCGACCTCCAGCCGGGCGATCTCATGTGGTGGTTCACCGATCTCGGCTGGATGATGGGACCCTGGCTCATCGCCGGTGGGTTGCTCCTGGGCGCGTCCATCCTGCTGTACGACGGCGCGCCGGATTTCCCGGACGCCGGGCGCGTCTGGTCGATCGTGGAGCGGCATGGCGTGACCCACCTCGGGATCTCACCCACGGCGATCCGCGGGCTGATGCGCGCCGGCGAGGAGCCGGTGCGCGCGCACGACCGCTCGTCGCTGTTCGTGCTCGGCTCCACGGGGGAGCCGTGGAATCCCGAGCCGTGGTGGTGGTACTTCGGGGTGGCGGGCGAACGCCGCGCGCCGCTCGTGAATTACTCCGGTGGGACAGAGATATCGGGCGGCATCGTCGGCTGCACGACATGGATGCCGCTCAAGCCGACCTCCTTTTCTTGCCCCGTGCCCGGCATCGCTGCGGACGTGTGCGACGAGAGTGGCCGCTCCGTGCGCGGCGCGGTGGGCGAGCTCGTCGTCCGGAAGCCGTGGCCAGGCATGACGCGGGGCTTCTGGCACGCCCCCGAGCACTACCTGGCGACGTATTGGCGACGCTTCCCAGACGTCTGGGTCCACGGCGACTGGGCGCGGATCGACGACGATGGATTCTGGTACATCGACGGCCGCAGCGACGACACGCTGAAGGTTGCGGGGAAACGGGTCGGTCCCGCGGAGGTCGAGTCGGCGGCCACGGCGCACCCGGCCGTGCTCGAAGCGGCGGTGATCGGCGTCCCGCACGAGCTCAAAGGCGAGGCAGTGATCGTGTTCGCCGTACTCCGCCCCGGCCGCGAGGCCTCCGACGTCCTGGCCCGCGAGATCGCCGACAGGGTCGTGGAACTGCTCGGCCGGCCGCTGCGCCCGGACGCCGTGCGCTTCGTGACGGACCTACCGAAGACCCGCAACGCTAAAGTCCTGCGCCGGGTGATCCGCGGCGCTTACCTCGGCAAAGCCGATCTCGGGGATCTATCGGCGCTCGAGAACCCGGCCGCAGTGGACCGGATTAGGGAGCTCACGCCATGGTCGACACGTCTGCTGTGAAGCGCCCGCGCGAGCCCGCGGCGATCCGGGTCGGGATTGCGATCTCCGACTGGACCGAGCGCTGGTTCCCGGATGCGTTCGTCTTCGCCCTCGTGGGAATCGTGGTCGTGTTCGTCGCCGGCCTGCTGCTTGGGCGGGGCCCCGCGCAGCTGACGCACGACTTTGGGGGCGGCTTCTGGTCGCTCATCCCGTTCACGATGCAGATGGCGCTCATCGTCATCTTCGGCTACGTCGTCGCGTCCTCACCGCCGGTCTATCGTCTCGTGCAGTGGCTCGCCACCATCCCGAAGACCCCGCGGACCGCGGTGGCGTGGATCGCCCTGTTTGCGACCGTCTCGTCGCTGCTTTCGTGGGGGTTCAGCCTCGTGTTCAGCGGGCTCCTGGTCCGCGAGGTGGTGCGGCGCGTCCCCCAGACCGACTATCGCGCCGCGGGGGCCGCCGGCTACCTCGGGCTCGGCAGCGTATGGGCGCTCGGCCTGTCGTCGTCCGCAGCGCTGCTCATGGCGACCAAGGGATCGATCCCCGCGTCGCTGCTGCCGATCTCGGGCGTGCTGCCGCTTTCGCAGACGATTTTCCTCTGGCAGAGCATCGTCACGGCGATCGTCCTCATGGCGGTCTCCGTCCTCGTCGCCTATCTGACGGCGCCGGACGGGCGAATGGCGCGCACGGCGGAGAGCTACGGTATCCACCCCGAGCCCCTCGAGATCCGCACTCCCGCGCGGCAGCGTCCCGGGGAATGGCTGGAATACAGCCCCCTGCTGACGATTCTCATCGTGATCGTGGGGGTCGCCTACCTCGTGCAGCTGTTCGCCTCGAAGGGCGGCGGGATCGGGGCGGGGATCGCCCAGGCGCTCGACCTGAACACCTACAACTTCATCTTCCTGCTCGCCGGCCTGCTGCTGCACTGGCGGCCGCGGCGGTTTCTCGAGGCCGTCACGCGATCCGTCCCCGCGACGGCGGGCGTGCTCATCCAGTTCCCGTTCTATGCGGGGATCTTCGGCATGATCACCGGCACCGCGAGCGACCCGTCGCCGATCTCACAGTGGCTCGCCGGGCTGTTCGTCCGTGTCTCGGACACGAACAGCTACCCGATCCTCGTGTCGATCTACTCGGCCGTGCTCGGCCTGTTCGTGCCATCGGGCGGGAGTAAATGGGTGATCGAAGCACCCTATCTGCTCCAGGCCGCGAACGAGCTCAAGGTGAACCTCGGCTGGGTGGTGCAGATTTACAACGCCGCGGAGGCCCTCCCGAACCTCGTCAACCCGTTCTGGATGCTCCCGCTGCTCGGGCTCCTGGGCGTGCGCGCACGCGACCTCGTCGGCTACGCGGCCGTTCAGCTCCTCGTGCACCTCCCGGTGGTCCTGTTCTTGATGTGGCTCTTCGCGCGAACGCTGCCATACGTCGCGCCTGCGGTGCCGCCGTGACGCCTTGCGGCGACGGACCCACGAAGCGACTTTTTGTCCCGCCATGAACGGCCGATGGAGCAGCACACACGGAGGAAGGACTATGACCAAGCGGAAGGAAATCGATCGGCGCGAGTTCGTAACGACGACCGGGGCGGCCGTCGCCGCCGCCGCGCTCGGGGGGGGCCCCACCATCCGGATCAACCGGCCCCAGAAGACCCTGAAAATCCTCCAGTGGAGCCATTTCGTCCCGTCGTACGATGCCTGGTTCGACAAGTACGCCAAGGACTGGGGGACGGCCAAAGGAGTCGAGGTCACGGTGGACCACATCGCCCTCGCCGACCTCGGGACGCGGGCCAACGCCGAGGTCGCCGCCCAGCAAGGGCACGATCTGTTTCAGTTCCTGTCGCCGCCGGGCGCGTTCGAGCCGCAGCTGCTCGACATGGGGGACCTCGTCCGGGAAGCCGAGCGCCAGCACGGACCGCTGATCGACCTCTGCAAGCGCAGCACCTATAATCCGGTGACCCGCAAGTGGTTCGGCTTCAGCGACAACTACGTCCCGGACCCCGGCGACTACTTGAAGAGCGTCTGGACCGAAATCGGGATGCCCGACGGCCCCGTCACCTGGGAGGATCTGGTCAAGGCGGGACCGCTCATCAAGGGCAAGCACCCGGAGATCCAGATCCCGATCGGCGTCGGGATGTCGCAGGAGCTGGATACCAACATGGCGACCCGTGCCATGTTGTGGTCGTTCGATGGCTCGATCCAAGACGCCAACGAGAACGTGGTGCTGAAGTCGGACCAGGCGCTCGCGGCCCTGGAGTTCGGCGTGCGGCTCTTCAAGGCGGGCATGAACCCGGCGGTGTTGAGCTGGAACGCCGCCTCGAACAACCAGGCGCTGAACGCCCGGCAGACAGCCTACATCCTCAACTCCATCTCCGCGTACCGCACCGCGCAGGACAACAAGCTCCCGGTGGCGGACGACATCTTCTTCGTCCCGGCGCTCAAGGGCCCGCGGGGGACGCAGTGGGCGAGCGAGCACGTGATGGGAATCTACGCGATCTGGAAGTTCGCCCAGAGCCCGGATGTCGCGAAGCAGTTCCTCCTCGACCTCATCGCCCGCTACCGCGACGCCGTCCTGGCCAGCAA
>QHTS01000092.1 GCA_003220905.1 Gemmatimonadota bacterium
TCGAAACCAATAAAACCCTGACCGAAGCGCAGTCCCTCTACCGGCGCCACGGCTTCCGCGAAGTACCGGCGTTCAACGACGAGCCATACGCGCATCACTGGTTCGAAAAGGCGCTCTCGTCGGTGAAGCGACCGCGCCGCGGCTGCAAACTTGCGATTGCACCAGGATGTGACCATGTTGCCCCATGACCGCTATACCCGAACGGCCATGATGATGGAGGGCGTTACCAGCTCGATATGCGCAGGAGTAGGACCGATGCGACTCGTGAGACCGCTTCGCTGCGTGGTGCTTTCCCTCGCGTGCGCGACAGCGGTGGGCTGCGGGGGGGACAAGTCAGGGATCACAGGTCCTAAGAACCCTCCGTCCCCCAACTCCGTGCACCTCCAAAGCGACGCCGGTGACTACATCGGTGGCGGTCAGAGCTACAACTACACCCAAGCGAATGCCGTCATTGCTGTAACTGCAAGTGGAGGTCATCTCTCCATCGGTATCGACGGAGACCAACGATGGTCCGGGGAGTTCCAATCTCCGAGCTCGCTCAACCAGCTCCGGCCCGGTGATTACACCAACCTCCAGCGCTACCCATTCAACGACCCGGCGCAGGGGGGACTCAGCTGGTCTGGCGAAGGGCGCGGCTGCAATACCCTCTCGGGTTCGTTCACCGTCGACAGCGTCACGTACGACAATGGCAATTTGACTACCATCGACCTGAGCTTCGAGCAGCATTGTGAAGGCGCCGCCGCCGCGTTGCTCGGAACGATCCACTGGAGGTCCGATGACACCACCGGACCGCCGGGACCCGTCAACCCGGTTCCCGCCGGACTCTGGCGGCCCGCACCAGGGTCGACTCCACCCAGTGGAAGCTATGTCTACCTCAACAGCGACGCCGGAGACTTCATCGGCGCGGGTCAGACTTACACCTACACCCCGGTGAATGCTACCATCGCCGTAACCGCCAACGCGGGGCACCTGTCCGTCACCGTCAATGGAGTCGAAGGGTGGTTCGGAGACTTCCAAGCCATGAGCACGCTCAGCCAATTCGCACCTGGCTATTATGCCGATCTTCGCCGGTACCCATTTCACAACCCGGTGAAGGGTGGCCTCGAGTGGTTCGGCGAGGGACGAGGCTGCAATACCCTCCTGGGTTGGTTCGCCATCGACGGCGTCACCTATACCAACGGGAACCTGACGGCTCTAGACCTGCGCTTCGAGCAGCGCTGCGAGGGAGGTACCCCCGCGCTGCACGGTGCGATCCACTGGAGTGGGTAACAGCGCGGCCTTTTCAGACGCCGCGCCACCTTGTGCGGGCGAACGAGTCGCCCACACCCTAAGCGCGATCCGTTAGGCGGGCGATTGTGGCGTCACGCATACACTCCATCCTCCCGCGCGTCGCTATCGCGTTGGGGCTACCAGGGGTCGCGCTGATCGTCGGCGCTTATCTGTGGTACGCGCGCCCCTACGTCGTCCCTTCCGGCACCGACATCTTCGCTGTCGTGCAGGGGCGATGGGCATGGACCACCACGGATAGCGGATGCGCCAAAGACTGGCATCGCATCAGCTTCACGCCCGATCGCAACGTCATGACCATTTCGAGCTCCAAGCCGTACAAGAGCTCGCGCGGGAACTTCGACTCTGTGGCTGTCTATGATGTCCAAGCACACACCCAGAGTTGGATTCGTGGCGCCATTCGCGGCGAGAAACGGCTGACTGCCGATCGCCACCCAGTGGTCTGGGATCTCGTGCTTCGCTCGCCTGATCGGTACGCGTGGCACCGGACGGATTGGGTTCTCGGTGGCTACACGGCGGAGATCGCACGGTGTCCAGACGTCGCCGCCAAGCGTCCGTGATGGATGCGCCACGCTGCCCCATGCTCCTCCGTGCATCGATTGGTTCGGTTCTCGTCGCGTGCGGGCTCCCGTTCTCAGCGGCCGCTCAGGGAACGACGGTTCCTTCAGACAGCCTGCTAGCGGGAATTACGGCGCGCGGCAGGCTCCTCGCCGCCTACGATCAAGCGGCGTGGCATGCCACCGATGCGTTGCTCGCGCTTCGCCCAGATTCAGCGGTGGTGCACGCGGCCAATACCATGATTGCGACGCTGCAACCAGATGGGCGTTGGACGGTGCGGTTCGGTCGGCTAACTCCCGCGAGCGATACCTTCTATGTTGCGTACGAGGCCCTGCCCACCGCACGCCCCGACAGCTTCGCGATCCAGCCTCACGCGCCGCCGCTCCCCCTCGTGGGCCGCGAGCGCCTGCCTGCGACGGCCCTACAGGTGGCACTGCGTGATTTCGGCGCGCACCAGCGCCCGTACAACTCATACGTTCTTCCTCGAGCTGACGGTACGTTCTGGGTCTATTTCATGCCCGCGCAGACCGATCCCGCGGCCTTACCACACGGCGCCGACATACGGTATCTCATGGCTGCCGATGCCAGTCGCATTGTCGACAAGCACCCGATGCACCGCACTCTGCTCAACCTGGCTCTCCCCGAGAATGCGGTGAGCGGTCTACACACCGTTGTTGTGGACGACGTGCCCCAAGACAGCGATGTCTTTCTCGTCCTCGCACGCCATCCGCGCCGACCGGAGATGATCGGCACCGAGCACTACGACTATGCGATTGCGATCGATGGCTCCATCACCTGGCGTGTGGGCGAGCGACATTCCCATCGGTAGCCGCCGACCAAGCACTTGACACTAGGCGAATCTCCGTTTCGTACAAGAGAACTTGACCTCATGACCATCGCTCAAACGCTTCTGCCCGAATTCGATCAGGAAATGACCACGACCCGTCGGCTCCTTGAGCGCGTACCGACGGACAAAGGGCCGTGGAAGCCGCATCCGAAATCATTTGCATTGGGTCACCTCGCTCAGCTCGTGGCATGGATGCCCGGGTGGATCGCGAATACCGTGGCGCCACACGGCGCTCGACCTCGCCACCGCGCCGAAATACAGCTTCGAAACGACAGAGAC
>QHTS01000094.1 GCA_003220905.1 Gemmatimonadota bacterium
AGGAAGGTGATGAACGTCTGGAGGAGGAGGATGTCGACGAAGTTGGCGGGGATCCCGAGCGCGCGCAGGGCGACGTATCCCGCGAGCAGCTTGTTGGCATGCGACGGCGCCGAGAGCAGCACGGCCCAACACAGCGCCAGCCAGCCCCGCGGGTTCCCGAACGCGACCATGCATGCATGCGCGCGGTCGATCCCCTCGCGCAGGTGCTCGATGCGAGCCGCGATGCGGTGGCTCTTGCGCTCGAGCCGACCCGCGAGCCAATGCACCGCATCCCGCAGCCAAGCCGGGAATACCATCGCGATCAGCATGACGATGCCCAGGATGCCGAAGATCGTGAGGCTGGTGCGAAACAGACCGTAGTAGGTGATCCCCAGGACCACGTTGTGTTGCGCGAGCGACTTGCCGGCGCCGAGGTAGATGGCAAGCGGTCCGGCGACGGCGAAGAACACCACCGTGGCGACGAACGTCATGAAGGTGGACGTCATCGCTTCGGGGAGTCGCACGCCGGCGCGGCGCATGACCCACATCATCGTCGGACCGGCACCGGACTGGAACGGCGTCAGGTACGCCGCCCAGGCGCTCATGCCCCCGGCAATGATCATGTCCCGGAGCCGGACGCCCGGGTGCACGTGCCGGGCGACGACCCACAAGCGCGTCCCGCCGCCGAACCAGTCCATGGAGGCGAGTCCCAGCCCCACCACCATCCATCCCCAGTGGAGGTGCAGCAGCGCGCGCGCGACCGCCTGGATGTTCTCGCCATACACGGCGAGCACGACGGCGACACCGGCCAGCGAGATGGTAGCGAAGAGTTCCAGCCCGCGGCGGAGCAGGCGTGGCGTGAGGGCGAGGGCCATGTGGTGGCGAAACTAGGGGAGCTCGGGGCTCGGGGCTAGGTGCTCGGGGGCCGCTTTTGCCAGAACCTCGAGCCCCTAAACCCCAGCCCCTATTAGTTTACAGGGTTATGCCTCGCTCACCCGACCGCGTGATCATCCGCAACGCCCGGCAGCACAATCTCAAGGGGATCACTGTCGAGCTGCCGCGATGCGCCCTCACCGTCGTCACCGGGCCGTCGGGGTCGGGCAAGAGCACGCTGGCGTTCGATACCCTCTACGCCGAGGGCCAGCGCCGCTACATCGAGTCGCTCTCGACGTATGCGAAGCAGTTCCTCGAGCGGATGCCCAAACCGCTAGTCGACGGGATCGAGGGCATCTCTCCGGCAGTCGCCATCGAGCAGAAGAACCCTACGACGAGCAGCCGCTCGACCGTCGGCACGGCCACGGAGATCTACGATTTCCTGCGGCTCCTGTGGGCGCGCACCGGCACCCAGCACTGCGTGAAGTGCGGGAGCGTCGTGAAAGTCGACACGGTGCAGGAAGTGGTAGACGAACTGGTCGACGCAGGCGCGCAGCATGCTGCACCCCTTCCCATCCTGGTGACCTTCCCACTGCCCGCGAGCGCGCACCGGCCGGACGTGGAGGTGGCGGCACAACTCCGCGCGGCAGGGTTCGTGCGGGCCCAGCTCGACGGCGTGCTCGCCCGGCTCGACCCTCCCGACGCCGAGCAGCAGGTGCGCGAGGCACGAGAGGTCCTCGTGGTCGTGGATCGCCTGCCCGCGTCCGATGCGACTCGGGGGCGACTCGCCGACGCGGTCGCGACCGCCTTCAACGAGGGCGAGGGTGTAGCCGTGGCGCTCGACAACGGCGACCGTCGTCGCTTCTCGGCCCATCCCACCTGTTCGAGCTGCGGCACGGCCGCTCCCCCGCTCACGCCGATCCTGTTCTCGTTCAACAACCCGCGCGGTGCCTGCCCCGGGTGCAACGGCTTCGGCGCCGTCTTGGAGTACAACGAATCGCTCATCGTGCCCCACCCCGGGAAGAGCCTGGCGCAGGGCGCGCTCGATCCCTGGACCAAGCCGCGCTACGAGGGCCGCCGTCGCATCCTGCGCGAGACCGCACGGGCGAAGGGCATTCCGCTCGACGCGCCGTGGGCGGACCTGACGGGCAAGGCCCGGCATTTCCTGCTCAATGGCGCCAGCGGTCGATTCCTCGGCATGCTCCCTTTCCTCCAGCGCCTCGAGGCGAAGCGCTACAAGCAGTACATTCGCGTCTTCCTGCGGCAGTACCAGCTGGCGAAGACCTGCCCCGCCTGCGGCGGCGCGCGCCTCAAGCCCGAAGCGCTCGCGGTCCGCGTAGGCGGTCGGACGATCGCGGATGTCGCCGCGCTCACGGCCGGCGCCGTGCACGGCTGGATCGCGGCGCTCGCGCTGACGCCGTTCCAGCGCGCGGTGGCGGTGCACATCCTGGCGGAGCTCGCGGCTCGAGTCTCGTTCGTGAACGACGTCGGCCTGGGCTACCTCACCCTCGACCGGCTGACGCGCACCCTGTCGGGGGGCGAGGCGCAGCGGATCGCGCTGTCCAACGCCCTCGGGTCGCACCTCGTCGACACGCTGTACGTGCTCGACGAGCCGACCATCGGCCTCCATCCCGCGGATACCGGCCGGCTCCTCGGCCTGTTGCGCCGGCTGGCCGACGGCGGCAACACCGTCGTGGTCGTCGAGCACGACCCCGCCGCGATGCGGGCCGCTGACTGGATGGTGGAGCTCGGCCCCGGGAGCGGCGAGGCGGGGGGCGCGCTCGTGTACCAGGGGCCGGCCGCCGGGGTGCGCGCGGCGGGGACCCTCACCGGACAGTACCTGTCGGGAGAGAAGCGTATCGGTGTGCCGTCGGCGCGCCGGCCGGCGCGGCGCTGGCTCGATGTGAAGGGTGCGCGCCTGCACAACCTCCAGGGCGTCGACACGCGCATTCCGCTGGGCACGCTCACCGCGGTCACAGGGGTATCGGGGTCCGGCAAGTCGACCCTGGTGCACGACGTGCTGTTCCGCCAGCTCGAGTCGCGGCTCACGGGGACGCACGGCGCGAAGCAGCATCTGGGCGAGCCGGTGGGGGAGGTGCGAGCGCTCGACGGCTGGGAGGCGATCAGCGACGTGGTGCTCGTGGACCAGGCCCCCATCGGCCGCACGCCGCGGTCCAACCCCATCACCTACATCAAGGCGTTCGACGAGCTGCGGGCCCTGTTCGCGGCCGAGCCGCTGGCCCGCGCGAGGGCGTTCACGCCCAGCACGTTCTCGTTCAACGTGGCCGGGGGGCGGTGCGATGGGTGCGAGGGCGCGGGGCACGTGCTGGTCGAGATGGTGTTCCTCGCCAACGTGTTCGTGCCGTGCGAGGTCTGCGCGGGCAAGCGCTTCAAAAAGGAAGTGCTCGAGGTCATGCTCGGTGGCAGCTCGATCCACGACGTGCTCGAGTGGACCGTGGACCAGGCGCTGCGACGCTTTCACCGCCAGCCGCGGCTGGCCCGCGCCCTGTGGCACCTGCAGCAGGTCGGGCTCGGATACCTGCGGCTCGGCCAGCCCGCGACCACGCTGTCGGGCGGCGAGGCGCAGCGCCTGAAGATCGCCCGCGAGCTGGCGCTCGCCGGCGGGAAGGGCCGCGCCGGGCGCAAGCTCTACATCCTCGACGAGCCGACCACCGGCCTGCACTTGGACGACGTCCGGACCCTGTGCCGCGTGCTCGACCGGCTCGTCGACGCCGGCCACACCGTGCTCGTGATCGAGCACCACCTCGACGTCGTCAAGCGGGCCGACTGGGTGATCGAGATGGGACCGGGAGCCGGGGACGCGGGGGGGCGCGTCGTCGCGCAGGGAACCCCGGAGGACATCGCTCGCATCGCCGACTCTCCGACGGGACGCTATCTCAGGGACGTCGGGTGAGCGCCCGGACGGCGCGGTGACGCGGCGCCAGGCGGACCTCGCCCTGTTGCTCGCGACCGCGCTGTGGGGCACGAGCTTCGTCGCCGTCAAGAGCGCGCTCGCGGACGCGACACCGTTTGCGTTCCTGACGGTGCGCTTCGGCATCGCGGCCCTCGCGCTCGCCCCGGGGACCCGCTTTCGCCCGCGCCCCGCGGGCCGGGAGCTCTCGGGTGGCGCCTTGCTCGGCGCCCTCGTCGCCGTCGGGTTCATCGCACAGACCGCGGGGCTCGTGATCACGACACCGTCGCGCTCGGCGTTCATTGTCGCGGTGTCGTCGGTGCTCGCGCCGGTGATCGCGCTGGCCCTGCTGGGCGAGCGGCCCCGCTGGCTCACCGCAGCGGCGCTCGCCCTCGCCACACTGGGTATCTACCTGCTCACCGCGCCGGACGCCGGTGGCTTGAATCGGGGGGATCTCCTGACGCTGATCTGCGCCGTCTGCTTCGGCGGCCAGATCGTGGCGGTCACCGAGCTGACGCGGCGCTATGACCCACGGCGCCTCGTGTTCGTCCAGATCGCCGCGACGGCCGTAGTCGCCGCGCTTGCGACCGCCCTGCTCGAGCGACCGCAGATCCACTGGACGCCGCGCTTTGTCGGCGCGCTCCTGTACACCGTCCTGTTCGCGAGCACGATCTGCTTCCTGCTGCAGATGCGGGCCCAGCGGGAGATGTCGACCGCGCGGGCCGCGCTGATCTTCTGTTTCGAGCCGCTGTTTGCGGCAGTGACGTCGTGGCTCGTCCTCGGGGAGCGGCTCTCAGCGGTGCAATGGGGCGGCGGAGCGCTGATCCTGGTGGGCATGGTGCTGGCGGACCTGCCCGTGAGTCGGCGGTCCCGTTGAACTCCGTCGCCGCACCCGCGATATTTGTCCGCGCGCCTTCCCGAGTAGCTCAGCTGGTAGAGCAGCCGGCTGTTAACCGGCGGGTCGCAGGTTCGAGTCCTGCCTCGGGAGTTTCCACGGTCCTATGGCCCCAAACCGTTGCGCGTGCACAACAGTCTTGATTGTGCCCGCGGCATTTCGTATCGTGGCGCAGTTGCGCGACGCGCCGCGCGGTCAGGCGAGCGTGTCTGCGCGGTGAGCAGAACAGGCGGCTTGGGTGCAATCGCTGGAGGTCTAGAGGAAGGGACCGCACGCCCAACCTCGACGGTGATTCACCCAAGCCGTCTTCGTTTCGAGCATGCCGCAAAAGCGTCCCTCAGTGCCGCAAAAACACCCTAGCGTGGCATCGCTCTTCGTCAGTACGTGTGCATGCCACGGTTTTCCTCCATCCTGCCACGACGAGTGATCGCATGACCGGGCATTCGGAAGTCGAGATCCTGCTGGTCGAGGACAACCCGAGCGACGTGGAGCTCACCTTGCGCGCCCTCAAGACCCGGAATCTCACGAATCAGGTGTTCGTCGCCCGCGACGGGGCCGAGGCGCTGGAATTTTTCTTCGGCGAGCAGGGCCATCCGCTGCGCGAGATCGGCGTCGCGCCGCGCGTGATTCTGCTCGACTTGAAGCTCCCGAAAGTGGACGGGCTGGAGGTGCTGCGACGCCTCAAGAGCGAGGAGCGCACGCGCTCGCTGCCGGTCGTCGTGCTCACCTCGTCCAAGGAAGAGCCCGACATCGCCACCGCGTACCGCCTCGGCGCCAACAGCTACATCGTCAAGCCGGTGGATTTCGAGGCCTTCGCGCGCGCCGTCTCCGAGGTCGGGCTCTACTGGCTGCTCTTGAACGAGCAGCCGCGCTGAGCTGATGCCGGACCTGGTGCGCGTCCTGATGGTCGAGGACGTCGCGGACGACGCGGCGCTGGTCGAGCGTGAGCTGCGCCGGGCCGGCATCATGGGAGCGACGCGCCGCGTCGACTCCGAGCGTGCGTACCGGGAGGCGCTGCGGACCTTCGCCCCCGACATCATCCTGACGGACCACTCGCTGCCCACGTTCAGCGCGGCCGACGCGCTGCGGATCGGGCTCCTCGAGGCGCCGGACACTCCCGTCATCGTCGTGACGGGCAGCCTCGATGAAGAAACCGCGGCGGAATACATCAAGGCGGGCGCCGCGGACTACGTCGTCAAGCACCACCTTGAGCGAGTGGGCCCCGCCGTGGTGCGCGCCCTCGATCTGCGGCGCGCACGGACGGAGCAAGCCCGCGCGGAAGAGGCCCGTCGCCAGGGTGAGGAGCGCTTTCGCGCCCTGATCGAGCACGGGGCGGACGCGGTCGCCCTCGTCGCCCCCGACGGGACCCTGCTGTTCGCCAGCCACTCCATCGAGCGCCTGCTGGGCTTCGCGCCGGCCGAGCTCGTGGGTCATCCCGGGTTCGAGCGGGTGCATCCCGACGACGTCCCGCGGGTCCACGCCGCGCTGCGCGAGATCATCGCGAGCCCGGGCACGCCCGCCGGCCTGGAGCTTCGCTGGCGCCACAAGGACGGGTCGTGGCGCCATATCGACGCCGTCGCGGTCGACCGGCTCGCGGAGCCCGCGGTGGGCGCCATCGTGGTGAACTTCCGCGACGTCTCGGAGCGCCGTACGGCTGAAGCGGCGCTGCGCGAGTCCGAGGAGCGCTACCGGACGCTCGTCGAAGGCGTGCGCGACATCATCTTCGCGCTCTCCCCCGAAGGCACCATCGCATCCCTCAATCCGGCGTTCGAGACGATCGCCGGCTGGCGGCGCGAGGCATGGGTCGGCCAGCCGTTCGAGCGGCTGGTGCATCCCGAGGATCTGCCGCTGGCGCTCGAGCTGCTCGGGCGCGTGGTGCGCGGCGAGCTCCGCCCCGCCAGCCAGTTCCGCGTCCGGACCGCGAAGGGCGACTACCGCGTCGGAGAGTTCTCCGCGAGTCCCCAGCTCCACGAAGGGCGGCTCGTCGGCATCCTGGGAATCGGGCGCGACGTCACGGAGCGCGTCCAGCTCGAGCAGCAGCTGCGGCAAGCCCAGAAGATGGAAGCGGTCGGCCGGCTGGCCGGCGGCATCGCTCACGACTTCAACAACATCCTCACGGCCATCACAGGCTATGCGGACCTCCTCCTCGAGGACCTCGGCGCCACCGATCCCCGGCGCCTGGACGCCGACGAGATCCACAAGGCCGCCGATCGCGCCGCCGGGCTGACCCGCCAGCTGCTGGCGTTCAGCCGCCAGCAGGTCCTGCAGCCGACGGTGCTCGAGGTCAACAAGCTGGTCAGCGACCTGGAAAAGATGCTGCGCCGCCTCCTGGGCGAAGACGTCGAGCTCAGCACGCGGCTCGGACCGACCACGGGGCGGGTCAAGGCCGATCCCGGCCAGCTGGAGCAGGTGATCATGAACCTGGCCGTGAACGCCCGCGACGCGATGCCGAACGGGGGCAAGCTCACCCTGGAGACGGGCAACGTGGATTTGGACCCGTCGTACGCCGCCGACCACTACCCGGCCCGCGCGGGCCCGTTCGTGCTGCTCGCGGTCTCGGACACCGGCATCGGGATGAACGAAGAGACCCAAGCCCACATGTTCGAGCCGTTCTTCACGACCAAGGAGAAGGGCAAAGGCACGGGCCTGGGCCTCGCCACCGTCTACGGCATCATCAAGCAGAGCGGCGGATTCATCTGGGTGTACAGCGAAGTCGGGCACGGCACCACCTTCAAGCTCTACCTGCCGCGCGTGGAGGAGCTGGCGGAGCGCGCGTCCGAGCCCGCGCAAGCGGCTGCGCGCGCGGCGCGCGGGACGGAGACGGTCCTGGTGGTCGAGGACGAAACGCCGGTGCGGAGTGTCGCCCGCCAAGTGCTCGAACGCCACGGCTACACCGTGCTCGAAGCCCCCAGCGCAGAGGCCGCGCTGGACGTCGCGACCCGGTACTCGGGCACCATCCACCTCCTCCTCACGGACGTCGTGATGCCGGGGCTCAACGGCCGCGAACTCGCGAGCAGGCTGGCGGACCTGCGCCCCGACGCCCGCGTGATCTTCATGTCGGGCTACACCGACGAGGCCGTCACACGTCACGGCGTACTCGAGCCGGGCGCCGCCTACGTGCAGAAACCGTTCACGCCGGATGCCATCGCCCGCCGGGTGCGGGAGGTGCTCGACCGG
>QHTS01000005.1 GCA_003220905.1 Gemmatimonadota bacterium
CTTCGTGAGCTCGACATTGACCCATGCGATGACGTCACCGAACGGTCGGTCCTCGAAAGGCCATCACGTCAGCCACGCGATGCTCGGCGGACCGACGTCATATCCCTCGTGATCCGGCCAATCAGCGCGCCACCCTTCGTCGGGGACTTGATGCACGTGCAGCCCCTCATGAGCGGGGCGTCACAGGCACTCATCGGTGGCGAGCCCATCGAGGTGGAGGTTGGTGAGCTTCCACGCCGTTTCGAACTGCCGGGTCAGGTAGCTACGGGCTTCGTCGGCCGTAAGCAGAGTCGTGTGAGGGAGGCGCGCTTGGCTCTCGCACTTCCATCGTAGCCCCCTTAGGCTTAGGCGCGCCATGACCGGCCTGATCTTTCATCTGATCCCGCATACCCACTGGGACCGCGAGTGGTACCTGTCGCGCGCCCCGCTCCAGGCCCGCCTCGTCGGCGTTGTCGATGATCTGATCGCGCGGCTCCAGGCGGACCCGGCCTACCGGAGCTTTTTGCTCGACGGGCAGACGATCCTCGCCGAGGATTACCTGCGGGCCCGCCCGGACCGCGAGGCGGATGTCCGGGCCCTGGTGAAAACGGGCCGCCTCCAGCTGGGCCCATGGTACGTCCTTCCCGATGAGCAGATCCCGTCGGGCGAGGGTCTGGTGCGAAACCTCTTGCTCGGAGCGGCGGACGCGGAGCGGCTGGGCGGGCGCCTCGACGTGTTGTACTCGCCCGATGCCTTCGGGCATCCCCCCGCGTGGCCGACGCTGGCGCGCGAGTTCGGGATCCGGTACGGCGTGGTGTGGCGCGGCTTGGGGGGCGAGGCGGGGCAGGAGCAGGACCTGTACCGCTGGCGCGGGCTCGACGAGAAGGAGGTCGTGCTGTGGCACCTGCCCCGCGCGGGGTACGAGATCGGGGCCGCGCTCCCCGCCGACGCCGAGCGCCTGTTTGCCGCCTGGGCTCCGGTGCGCGGTGCCCTGGTCCAGCGCGCGACCGGCAAACACATCCCCGTGTTCATCGGCGCCGATCACCACGCCGCGCATCCGGACGTGCCGCGGCTCCGCGACCTCCTCGCGGAGCTCGACCCGCAGAGCGCGTTCCGGGTGTCACGACTCGATGAATTCTTTCAGGCCGCGGCGGACGGCGCGAAGCCGGCGCCCCTGGCGGGAGAGCTGCGCTGGTCCTATCGCTACGCGTGGACGCTCCAGGGCGTGCACGGGACGCGCGCGCCGCTCAAGCGACGGTATTCGGCGGCCGAGCTGGCGCTCGTGCGCGTGGCCGAGCCGCTCGCGGCGCTGGCGCGGCGCGCGGGAGGGCGCGACCGACGGCCGGTGCTCGAGCTCGCGTGGCGCGCGTTGGTGCGCTGCCAGTTCCATGATGCCATTGCGGGCTGCGCGGGCGATGATGTCGCGCACGCCGTCGAGTCGCGGCTCACGAGCGTCGAGGCGCTGGCGCACGAGGTGGTGCGGGGCAGCCTGCACGACCTCGTGCACCACGATCCCGACGCGGCGCGCGGCCGCGCGGCGTCGCCGACGCTCGTGGTTTGGAATCCCGCGGCCCGTCCCCGCCGTGGGGTCATGATCGCCGACGTCACGCTCTTCCGGCGCGACGTGCTCGTCGGTCCGCGCGGGGATCGCGTCCCGCGAGAGGGGCAGGGCTACCGGCCGTTCGCGCTCGCCCCCTGGGATGGCCGCACGGTTCCGGTGCAGGTGCTCGACCGGCGGCTCGGGACGGAGCGGCTCGACGCGGCGCACCATTATCCGGACCAGGACGAGGTCGACGAGGTGCGCATCGCGTTCCGGGTGCCGAGCGTGCCGGGGCTGGGGTTGGCCAGCGCCGGCCTCGCGGCGGGTGCGACCGCGGCGGGCGGTGCTCGACCTCCGGCCGAAGGCGCGCTCGTCAAGGGACGCTCGCTCAGCAACCATTGGATCGAGGTCGCGCTCGAGCCCACCGGAGCGCTCACGCTGCACGACCGGCGCAGCGGACAGCGGTTTGCGGATCTGCTCCGCATCGAAGACGGCGGCGACGCAGGGGATACGTACACCTACTGCCCGCCGACGGGGGACCGGCTCGCGCGCGCGACGGGTCCGATCAAGGTCCGGCGACTGGCAGCGGGGCCCCTCGTGGCGGCCCTCGAGGCCCGGTTCGACATCGGGCGGCGCGTGGGAATACGGCTCGTCGCCATCCTGTACGCCGACAGTCCCATGGTCCGCTGCATCCTCGACATTGATAATCAGGCGACAGTCCCATGGTCCGCTGCATCCTCGACATTGATAATCAGGCGGCCTGGCACCGCGTACGCGCGCGATTGCCCGTTGGACTCCACGGCGCGGCCGCCGTCGCGGGGACGGCGTTCGGCAGCGTGGCGCGGCCGCCGGTCACTGTGGATCCGGCGGACTATCCGCTCGAGACGCCGGTCCGCACCGCTCCGGCGCACGCGTTCGTGGCGGCGGCATCCGGGGCGCGTGGGCTCGCGCTCTTCGCGCCGGGGTTCTTCGAGTACGAGTGGACGGGTCGGGGAGATCTGCTGGTCACCCTGCTTCGCGCGGTGGGCGAGCTGTCGCGCGGCGACCTCCCCACCCGGCCGGGCCACGCGGGCTGGCCCATGTCCACACCGCTCGCGCAGTGCCCGGGGCGGAGTCGGCTGGAGCTGGCCATCGCGCCGATCTCAGAAGCCGAGCTGGAGCGCGGCGACGCGCTCCCGGCGTTCTGGGAAGACGCGTTCCTGCCGCTGCGTGGATTCTGGCTGCGCGACGCCGCGGACCTCACGCCGACGCCGGTCGACATCGCGCTCGACGGATCGGGGCTCGTGCTGTCGGCCGTGAAGCCGGCACAGCAGGGGTCCCCGCTGGTGCTGCGGTGCTACAACGCCACCGGTCGGAAGGCCGCGGGGGCGTGGCGATTCGGTGAGGGCGTGAAGAG
>QHTS01000091.1 GCA_003220905.1 Gemmatimonadota bacterium
CGTGGCCCCCAAACCCGGTGTCCCGATGTCGCTGTACGTCTCGGACGTGGCCGAGATCGATCGACCTGGTTCACGAGCGCAAGGACACGGCGATCGTGCTCTACTGTAACGGTCCCTATTGCGGCAAGAGCAAGCGCCTGGCGGCGGAGCTGCTGGCGGCGGGCTACACCAAAGTCCGGCGCTACCAGCTCGGCATCCCGGTGTGGCGTGCGTTGGGCGGCGTCACGCAAATCGAGCCGGAAGGACTGCGAAACATCCTCGCGAACGATCGCACCGCCGTCGTCGTCGATGTGCGGGAGCCGCCGGAGCGCCAGGCCAGCGCGTTCCCGAGCGCCCAACCCATCCCGCGCAGCGCCGTGCTTGAAGGAAAGGATGTGGGCGAGATCAAGCGCGCGAAGGACGACGGTCGCTTGCCGATGGAAGATCACAACACGCGGCTCGTCGTGATCGGGGGGGCCGTGCCGGCGCGCTACGTGGCGGAGGCCCTGACGCGCGAGGCCTTCCACAACGTGAGCTACTTTGCCGGGTCGCTCGAGGAGGCGCGGGCTGCGCTGAAGCCATGATTCGCGAGGGGTGAACCTGAGCCTGGTCGTGCAGCAATCCCCCGGCATCACCGCGGTCGCCCATGCGATCCAGCTCGCGGTGGCCCCGGTGTTTCTCCTCTCGGGCATCGGCGCCATGCTGGCCGTGCTGACCAGTCGTCTCTCCCGCATCATCGATCGCGGCCGAGCCCTCGAGGCGCAGCTCGCCGCAAGCCCGCCGGATGCGGCGACCCACATTCACGCAGAGCTCGCCGCGCTCGCCCGCCGCGCGCAGCTGATCAGCCGCGCTATCACGCTCTGCACCATCACGGCCCTGCTCGTCTGCGCCGTGATCGCGACGCTGTTCCTGGGAGCCTTCGCGAGCTTCGACACGTCCGTGCCCGTGGCCCTGTTTTTCGTCGCCGCCATGGTGACGTTCTTCGCCGGCTTGTTGTTCTTCCTCCGGGAGATCTTCGTTGCGACGGCGAACCTGCGGATCGGTCCCCGTTAGTCCACCAGCACCATGACCGCGCGCGTACATTTAGACATGCCTCTGACCCGAGCGCCCGCCGCCCTCCTCCTCGCCTGCACCGTCTCGGCGCTCGCCTGCAGCCGGCGGGATGCGCCGCCCCGGGGGCCCGAGCGCGAGACGGCGGCGCCCCCCTCAGCTCCCCCGGTCCCCGACAGCTTTCTCGTCGCTCTCACGACGAGTCGCGGCCCCATGGCGGTCGTCGTGCACCGCTCCTGGGCGCCCCACGGCGCGGATCGGTTTTACGCCCTGGTCCACGGCGGATTTTACGATGGCGCGCGCTTCTTCCGGGTGGTCCGAGGGTTCGTCGTTCAATTCGGACTGCCGGCCGACCCGCAGCTTGGTCGGGCTTGGTCTGCGCAGGTCATCCCGGACGATCCGGTGCGCCAACCCAATCGACGCGGGACCGTCGCCTTTGCGAGCGCGGGACCGAACACCCGCACGACCCAGGTGTTCATCAATCTGGCCGACAACCTGCGGCTCGACGCGCTCGGCTTCGCTCCCATTGGACAGGTGGAGGAGCGGTTGGGGATGGTGGATAGCCTGTATGCGCAGTACGGCGAGCGCCCGTCCCAAGACTCGATTCGCCTGCAAGGCGACGCGTACCTCACGCGCGCGTACCCGAACCTCGACCGGATCCGCACCGCGACGATCGTACGCGAATGGCGGTGAGCTCGCGCCAACTCAAGACCGCCGGCGCGGTCGCCGGGTCACTCGTGGGCCTGTGGTTGCTGTTGTCCATTCCCGGCGCGGAGCCACCCGTCGCGCCCGCGCCGGAACGCGGCCGCGGCTTCGCGTGGAACCAGGACACCCTGTGGCGCTCCCTCGAGACGACGTATGTCCACACGCGGGTCGCCGGGTGTGGGACGGCGGACCGCGCCGCTGCGGGCGGGCTCTCGGGCCTCGCCGCCACCGCGGAGCAGCTGCTGCGCGCGCCGGTGCCCTCCGGCGCCGCGGCGCTGGATTCGGTCGAGCGCCGGTTCTTTGCGCTGGCGCCGCTCGTCGCCGCGTGCCCGCACCATCTCCGGGACTATGTGCGGCTCTCCGGGCGCCTGCGAGAGGCGATCAAGTGGCAATCGCGTCGCTGGGACGTCGCCAGCGACGGCGCCCGCGCGCGCCTATACCGCTCCCTCTATGGGTTCCGGGGCGCGGTGGAAGAGGCGATGCTGCAACATCCCGACAGCAGCCTTCCCCTCGTCGAGGGCCGTCGCGAGCCCTCGGCCACGCCGGCGACTAACGTGCACGGGGTGGAGATCCACTCCGGCGACATCCTCGTGTCGCGCGGCGGCTACCCGACGTCGGCGCTCATCGCCCGCGGGAACGATTACCCGGGCAACTTCTCGCACGTGGGGCTGGTGCACGTCGACAGCGCGTCACACGCCGCTTCGGTGATCGAGGCCCACATCGAGCGCGGCGTGGCGGTCTCCACTGCCGACGGGTATCTGCGGGACAAGAAGCTCCGGATCATGGTGCTGCGCCTGCGGGCCGACCTGGCGCCACTGATCGCGGATCCGTCGCTGCCACACCGGGCCGCGTCACTGGCGCTCGAGCGCGCGCGGTCGGGACACATCGCGTATGACTTCGAGATGGATTACACGGATCCCTCGCGCCTCTTCTGCTCGGAGGTGGCCTCGTCGGTCTACGGCGAGCTGGGCGTGAGGCTGTGGACGGGGCTCTCCACGATCTCGGCTGCCGGTCTGCGTCGCTGGCTGTCGGCGTTCGGGGTGCGCCACTTTGCGACGCAGGAACCGTCGGATCTGGAGTATGATCCCCAGCTGGTCGTCGTGGCGGAATGGCGCGACGCCGGCGCGCTCATGCAGGACCACATCGACAACGCCGCGATCGACGCGATGCTCGAAGGCGCGGAGGCGGGGGATGCGCTCTCCTACCCCTGGTACCAGCTGCCGGTGGCACGGTTGGCCAAAGCGTACAGCTGGCTGCTCGGCGGCTTCGGGAGGCAGGGTCCCGTTCCCCAAGGGATGTCCGCCCGGGCGGCCCTCCGCAGCAGCGCGTTCTCGGACCGCCAACGGTGGGTCGCGGCGCGTGTGACCGAGGCGGCGACCCGCTGGACTCGCCAGCAGGGGTACCCGCCCCCGTACTGGGTTCTCCTTGACCTGGCCCGAACCGCAACGAAGGCGTTGCGCGGGGCGCGTCCGTCGGCGCAGCTTTAGCGGTGGACCCCTTCTGCCAGGAGTTCGAGCCATGCCCAAAGGTGAGGAGCGCAAGCTGGCCGCGTTGGCCAAGAAGAACGCAGCCAAAGCCGCGAAGGCGAAACCCAACAAGCGCCGGCAATACGACGACACCCTTCCTCCGGAGCGGGAAGAAGATGTCGAGTTGCGCGACTTCTTCTCGGAGATGAAGAAGCGCGAGTTCTAGTACGGTTACCCCCAGCTTCAAGACCTTCGTGCTCGAGCAGCTCGGCCGCGTCGTGCCGCGTGTTCGGGCCAGGAGCATGTTTGGCGGCGTGGGGATCTACGCGGGGGATCTCTTCTTCGCGCTGGTCGCCGACGACGCCCTCTACCTCAAGGGGGACGACGCCAGCCGACCGGAGTTCGAGGCGCGGGGCATGAGTCCGTTTCGACCGTTCGGCGAGGACGGCGAGGTCATGCAGTACTACCAGGTGCCGGCGGATCTGCTGGAGGACGTCGAGGCGCTGCGCCCGTGGGCCGTGCAGGCAGTCGCCGCGGCCGAACGGAAGCGGGCGAAACGGAAACGCCCGCGGTGACGCGCCGCACGCGCGGCACGGTCGTCCCCGCCGCCCTGGGCTGCCGCGTCAAGTCCGGCTGGGCCACGGCGGTGCTCGTCGAGGGTCCTGTGCGCTCGCCGCGCGTGGTCGATCGGCGTGCGATCGAGCTGAGCGACGCCCACGTGCCGACATCCCGCCAACCCTATCATGCGGTGAGGGACGCCCGGCCCGGGCAGGCTGCCAGGCTCGAGCGCTACCTCCGCGGGGTGGTCGAGCGGGTCTCCAAGCGGTCGCTCGGCGCGCTCTTGAAGGAGTATCGCCGGCAGGGACGCCGGGTCCGGCGTGTCGCGCTGGTGGTGGGGAGCCTCATCGATCCCGCGCGGATCGGCAACGACCACATCCGGGCGCACGCCCTCGAAGGACAGCTGTTCCGGACGGCGCTGGAGCGCGCGGCGCGTGCCGCGCGGTTGCCGTGCACCACGCTAGTGGAACGGGTCCTGTACGAGACCGCGGCGCCACGCCTCAAACGGTCACCGGGCGCGCTCCGACACGCGGTGAAAGACTTGGGTGGCGCGCTCGGCGGGCCGTGGCGCGCCGACGAGAAAGCGGCGACGCTCGCGGCGTGGCTCGCGCTCGCGTGAGTTGACCTGTCGGCATCACTGGGCTAAGTTGTTGTGCGATGCCGACCTACGAGTATAAGTGCCCCGCCGGGCATGCGTTCGAGAAGTTCTACCCGACGATGAACAGCAGTCGCCGCGTGAAGTGCCCCACCTGCGGTAAGATCGCGGAGCGGCAGATCTCGGGCGGCACCGGGCTGGTGTTCAAGGGCTCGGGCTTCTACATCACCGATTACAAGCGGGCGGGCGATAAGCCGGAGCAGAAAGAGGACGCGAAGCCGGCGGCCGAGTCCAAGCCCAGCCCCGAGTCGAAGTCCGTGGCCGAGACGAAGCCCGCCGAGCGCGCCAAGAAGAAAAAGAACTCCGGCGACAAGTGAAGGCGCACGAGGTGATCCGCGCGGCGCTGGCGGATGCCGCGACGCGGCTGGAGGTGTCCCTGTCCCCCTCCGCGGTCGAGCTCGAGCGGCCGCGCGACCCCGCGCACGGCGACGTCGCCACCAACCTCGCGCTCACCCTCGCCAAGTCGCTCAAGCAGAAGCCCCGGGCGGTCGCCGAGCGGCTGGTCGCGACCCTGCAGCTCCCACAGGGTTTGGTCCGCGAGATCGAAATCGCCGGCCCCGGGTTCATCAATTTTTTTCTCGCTGCATCGCAGCTCGCCGGCGTCCTCGAGGCGGTGCTCGCGGCCGGCGAGCGCTACGGGCGAAGCGATGTGGGGCAGGGTAGGCCGGTGAACGTCGAGTTCGTCTCGGCCAACCCGACCGGTCCGCTGCACGTCGGCCACGGCCGTCAGGCGGCCCTGGGCGACGCCATCGCGTCGCTGCTCGAGTGGACCGGCTGGCGCGTGACGCGCGAGTTCTACTACAACGACGGGGGCGGCCAGATCCTGAGCCTCGCGCGCAGCGTACAGGCGCGGATCCAGGAACGGCGCGGCCACCCGGCAGTGCTTCCGGAGGGCGGCTATCACGGCGAGTACATCCGGGACATCGCCGAGCGCTACGTCGCTGCCCACCCGAACGATCCCGAGGGAGCCGACCTCGACGCCGTCCAGCGGTTTGCCGTGCAGGAGCTGCGCAAGGAGCAGGACGCGGACCTGCAGGCGTTCGGCGTCACGTTCGACGTCTACTTCCTCGAGTCGTCGCTGTACACGACCAGCAAGGTCGAGGAGACGATGCGCCGGTTGGCAGCCGCCGGGCACACCTACGAGAAGGACGGCGCGCTCTGGCTCAAGACCACCGACTTCGGTGACGACAAGGACCGTGTGATGCGCAAGCGGGCGGAAAAAGGCGGCGAGTACACCTACTTTCTGCCCGACGTCGCGTATCATATCGACAAGTGGGAGCGAGGGTTCACGCGCGCGATCAACGTCCAGGGTGCGGACCACCACAGCACAGTGACCCGCGTGCGCATCGGGCTCCAGGCGCTCGAGATGGGCATCCCGCCGGGCTACCCCGAGTACGTTCTGCACCAGATGGTGACCGTGATGAAGGGCGGCGCCGAGATGAAGATCTCCAAGCGTGCGGGGAGCTACATGACCGTGCGTGAGCTCGTCGACGAAGTGGGGCGCGACGCCGTGCGCTACTTCTTTCTCATGCGCCGGGGAGACTCGCACCTGGTCTTCGACGTGGACCTCGCGAAGAGCCAGAAGGAGGAGAATCCCGTTTACTACGTGCAGATGGCGCACGCGCGGATGAGCGGCATTTTCAAGGTCGCCGCGCGCATTCCTTCGTCGGTCGACCCGACGCGGGTGGACCCGACCGTCCTGGTGCAGCCCGAGGAGATCGACATGCTGAATGAGCTCGCCGACTTCCCGACCCTCGTGGCGGGGGCCGCGGCCGCGCTCGAGCCGCACCGCGTCACCGGCTACCTCGAAGGGCTCGCCCGGCTGGCCCACGCCTGGTACCACAAGTACCGTGTGCTCGGCGAGCCCCAGGAGGCGGCGCGCCTCGTCCTGGCGGCGGCGGTGCGCCAGGTGCTCGGCAACGGCCTCCACCTCTTGGGGATCAGCGCCCCGGATCGGATGTGACGTGAGTCTGCTCGTGGTGGGCTCGATCGCGCTCGACTCGGTGTACACGCCGTTCGGCGAGACCGCGGATGCGCCCGGCGGGTCGGCGGTGTTCTTCAGCGCCGCGGGCGCGATGCTGCACCCGGTCCAGATTGTGGGGGTGGTGGGGACGGACTATCCGCTCGGCGCCCTCAAGGCGCTGGAGGCACGCGGCGTGGACCTCTCAGGCGTCGAGCAAGCCCCGGGCGAATCGTTCCGCTGGAAGGCGAAGTACTCCTACGACCTCGCCAGCCGCGAGACGCTCGAGACCCGGCTCGGCGTCTTCGCCGACTTCCGCCCCAAGCTGCCGCCGAAGTTCCGCGACGCGCGCTACCTGTTCCTCGGCAACATCGATCCCGAGTTGCAGCTCGGCGTGCTCGACCAGGTGAAGCAGCCGGCGCTCGTCGCCTGCGATACGATGAACTACTGGATCCACTCCAAGCGCGACCTGCTGCTCGAGCTGCTGCGCCACATCGACATCCTGATGGTGAACGACTCCGAGGCGCGCGAGCTGTCCGGCGACTGGAACATCTACCGCGCGGCGCGCTGGGTGCTCGAGCGCGGTCCCAAGATGACCGTCATCAAACAAGGCGAGCACGGCGCCCTGCTCGTGAACCACGGCACCGTGTTCAAGGTCCCGGCCTACCCGCTCCAGGAAGTGTT
>QHTS01000006.1 GCA_003220905.1 Gemmatimonadota bacterium
GAACAAGTCGCCCGGGAGGGGGGCGGGGGCGAGCGCGCGCACCGCCGCGACCGACTCGTACATGGCGCCGAGATGCACCGGTATGTGGGCGGCTTGCGCGATCATTTCACCGGCGGCGTCGAACAGCGCCGCCGAGCAGTCGCGACGCTCGCGAATGTTCGGGGACACCGCCGAGTGAATGAGAACGAGGCCCATCTCCTCCGCGACGGACGCGAAGGCGTGTCCCATGACCTCGATCCCGACGGCGTCGAGGGTCATGTCCGCTCCACCAGCACGGCGCCGCAGGGATGCACGGTCCCGCGCCACCCGGGCTCGACCAGGGCCGTCGCGTCCCGCCCCGCCAAGATCGCCGGGCCTGCGATGGTGACGCCCGCGGCGAGATCGTCGAGCGCCCAGACCGACGCGCTGACCCGGGCCCCCCGCAACGTAATCGGGCGACTGGCGCCGGGCCGCTGGACCACCCGCCGCGCGTCAGCGAACCGCGGCACCGGTCCCTCGCGCAGCGCGACCACGCGCAGGTTCACGAGCTCGATCGTCTGGTCGCTCCCCGCGTGGCCGAACCGCGCGCGGTGCTCGACGAGAAATGCGTCCCGCATCCGCTGCGGATCGTCTGCCGTCACCGGCACGGTCACTTCGTAGCCCTGCCCGGCGAACCGGCAATCGGCGTAGCGCAGCAGGGCGCCGTCGGGCACCTGGCTCCGCCCCTCCTCGAGCAGCGGGGCGTACGCCGCCCCGAGGTCGCGGGACGACAGGCCCTCGAGCGGGCGGTGAAACGACGCGAGCAGATCGACCCGTTCCGCGGCCGAGGCGAGGCCCAGCGCCGAGAGGGCTCCCGGGTGGGGCGGGATCACGATAGTGCGCATCCCCAGCGCCTCGGCCAGCTGGCACCCGAACAGCGGCCCGGCGCCGCCGAACGGGAGTAGGGCCATTCGCCGGGGATCGAGCCCGCGGGCCACGCTGACCCGCTTGAGCGCGCGTGCCATCACGGCCGCCGCCACGGCCACGATGCCGGCCGCGATCGCGGCCGGCTCGCTCCCCCCCCCGACCGCTCCGAGTGAGCGGAGCGCATGCGCCCCGGCATCGCGATCGAGCCGCACCGCGTCCGCAAGCGGATGCTGGGCGTCGAGCCATCGCAGCGCCAAGCACGCGTCGGTGACGGTGGGTCGGTCCCCGCCCCGGCCGTAGCACGCCGGACCCGGGACCGCCCCAGCGCTCTCTGGGCCGACCTTGAGCGCGCCGCCTTCGTCGAGCCGTGCGATGCTCCCGCCGCCGGCGCTCACCGTCTCGATCAGGACTGCCGGCAGGGCGAGGGCAAGCCCCGCGATCGTGCCGCCGCCGTCTCCCAGCGGTGTCCCGCCGGTAACGAGGCTCGCGTCGGCGCTCGTGCCGCCCATGTCGAGGGTCAGGAGGTCCGCTAGGCCCACAGCCGCGCCGACCAAGCGAGCGCCGACCACACCCCCCGCAGGGCCGGACAGCGCGAGCGACGCCGCCCGCGTGACCGCGGCCCCCGGAGGGAGGGTCCCGCCGCTCGAAGTCATCACGCGCAGCATCCCGATGCCGCGGGCTCGCACGTCGCGCTCGAGCCGTCCGAGATAGGCGGAGACCTTGGGGCGGAGATACGCTTCGACCGTGGTGGTACTGGCCCGCTCGAACTCCCGGAATACGGGAAGCACCTCGTGGCTCGCGGCGATGGGGATGTCGGGAAGCGCCTCGCGCAGCGCCGCGACGAGGCGGCGCTCGTGCTCTGCGTGGCGGAAGGCGAACAGCAACGCGACGGCCAGCGCTTCGGGAGGGGGTGCAAGCGCTCGCACTGCGGCGACCACCCGCACGACCTCCTCCTGGCCGAGCGGCTCGAGCACCCCCTCGGGGCCGGTCCGCTCGGCGACCGCCACGACGTCGGACCGCGCGACGAGCGGCGGCGGGTGGTCGCGGGCGAGGTCGTACAGCGCGGCCCGGTCCTGGCGCCGCAGCCATAGGAGGTCTTCGAAGCCCTTCGTCGTCACGAGCGCGATGCGGGCACCGCGCCGCTCGAGAAGGGCGTTCGTAGCGATCGTGGTACCGTGAATCAGGACGTCGATCGGGAGGGGGGACGCGTCCAGCGCCTTGAACAGCCCGACCGTCGGATCGTCCGGCGTCGTCACGACCTTCCGGACGTCGATCGTCCCGTCTTCCGCGAGGGCGACGAGATCGGTGAAGGTCCCGCCGACGTCGACGCCTACCCGCACCGCAGCACCTCCCCCCGCCCCACCCCAATGCGGAATGCGGAGTGTGGAATGCGGAATTGAAGAGCAGGGTTCGATCGTAGGAGCCGGCAGTCACGTTCGACGGTCGCGCGCTCCATTCCGCACTCCGCATTCCGCATTCCGCATTCCGCACTCCGCATTGTTAGGCACTCCGCTTCCAATGCTGCAGCGCCAGCACGCCAGCGAACCCCAGGGTGGCAAGCACACACAGCGTCCCCACCCAATCACCCAGCCGCACATAGAGCGGAATCACGTCGCTGGTGCGCAGCCGGTCGGCCACGGTTGCCTCCACTTCGAGACCCGTGGCCGCGTAGGTCTGCCCCAGCGGATCGACGAACTCGGAAATGCCGTCGTTCGCCGCCCGTGCGATTCCGGTGCGGGTCTCGATGGCTCGCAGGACGAGGTGGCTCGCGTGCTGGTACGGGCCGGCGGTCCGGCCGTACCACGCGTCGTTCGTGATATTCACGAGGAAATCGGCGCCCGCGCGACGGTAGGCACGAGCGAGCTCTTCGAAGGCGGATTCGTAGCAGATGACGACGCCGAAGCGACCCATCTTGGTCTCGTACAGCGGGAGCGTGGGCCCCGGGGAAAACCCGCCCGACCACTGCCGCAGTCCCGGCACGCTCCGGAACAGCCGAACGGGAACGAACGGAACGCGCTCAACGACGGGCACGAGATAGTGCTTGCCGTAAACCGGATAGGGGCGCCACTGGCCCGTCGAGTCGTAGAAAAACGCGGCGTTGTAGTAGACGTCGGCACTCACCGCGTGGATGCCACCCGTGAGAATCGGGATGCGGCCCTCACGCGCCAGCGCGGCGAACTTCGCGTCCCACCCAGGCATCTCTGCCAGCCACCCGGGAACAGCGGCCTCGGGCCACAGCACCAAATCGAGAGGTCCGCGAGCCTCAAGCGCCCTGGACATGGTCACGAGCTTCGCCACCACGCTGTCGGCGTGGCGAGGGTCCCATTTTTCCCGGAAGCCCTCGTTCGGCTGGATGAGTCCGACGGTGCCGAGCTCGCGGATCGGAAGCGTCCGCTCGCGCCACACACCGTACGCCCCGGCGCAGACGATACTCGCGAGCATCGCTGCTGCGGGTCGCCACCGGAGCGTCCCACTCCCTGCTCCCTGCTCCCGGCTCCCGAGTAGCGCTTCGACGAGCATCACGTTGCACCACGCCAGCCACAGGGTCACCCCCCGGGCGCCCGCGAGGTCGGCCCACTGCACCAGCACGGGCGCATCGGCGAGCGACGTGCCCAGCCCAAGCCAGGGAAAGCGGATGTCCCCCTGGTGGCCGACGAACCATTCGACCGTGGTCCAGGCCACGGGGAACACGACCCACAGCGGAACCCGCGGCAGTCGCACCCGCAGTGCGACGACGAACCGGAACATCAGGGCGTACCACAGACCGTAGATCGCGATGGTGGCGAGGTAGCCGAGTGCCGACAGCGGCGTGAAGTGCCACAGCGCGACCACCAGCCAGTACAGCACGGCGCCCTGGGTCACGAAGCCGTACCAGAACCCCCAGCGCAACGCGCCGCGCAGATCGCGCTCGCCTTCGAACCGGCGCAGCAGGACGACCGCCGGCGCGACGGCGAGAACGCTCAAGACTGGGAGTCGGAACGGAGGATAGCTGGCAGCGAGGAGAACGGCGCCCAACGCGACGAGGGTCCCTGCCTGCCGGGTCGGGCTCGTCACAGGAGCACGTCGCGCCCTTCGTCGGCCGAGCGATAGATGGCATCCAGCACGCGGTGCAATGCGAGCTGGTCGCGCGGCGGCGGGGCATTCACATCCCCCTTCATCACGGCGAGGAAATACGTCCACTCGGCGCGGTAGGACTGCGCGAACGGCGTCTCGCGACCGCTCGCCCCCGTGGGCGTCACGTCGGTGATCGACCCGTGCATCTCCTTGAACACGCGCAACGGCTGGACCCTGGCCGAACCCTTGGTTCCGACCAGGTCGAACCAGAAGCGCTCGGCCTCACCCATGTGACGCCAGCTCACGTCGATCGAGAGCGACACGCCGTTCTCGCAGACCACCAGCGCCGTCGCCATGTCCTCCACGCTGTCCTTCCCCTGCCCCATCGTGTGCGCCGCGATGCGTTTGGCCGCCGGCCACCCCGCGAGCCAGAGCCCGAGGTCGAGGAGCTGTAGTCCGAGGTCGAGGAAGGCGCCGCCGCCGGCCTCCTGGCGCCGCAGCCGCCACGCCACCAGGTTGCGGCTCGGCTGGAAGGTGTACCAGCCGCAGCGGATCGCCTGCAGCACGCCGATGTCCCCGCCCGCGAGGAAGCCCCGCACCGCCTGCACGTCGGACCGAAAGCGGTGGTTCATTCCGACCATCACTCGCCGGCCGTATTTCTCGCTCGCCTGGAGCACCCGCTCCACCCCGGCGAGCGTGAGCGCGAGCGGCCGCTCGCACAACACGTGCGCGCCGGCCGCGAGGGCGGAGACGATATGGATCTCGTGCAGGTGATTCGGAGTGCAGATGGCGACCGCGGTGGGACGGGCGTACTTGAGCACTTCCTCGATGTCGTCGAAGGTTTCCTTGACCTCGAAGCGCCCCGCCAGCGCCTGGGCCTTACCGAGGTCCGAGTCGCAGATCGCGGCGACCTCCACGCCCGGTAGGCGTCGCAGGACCGGGAGGTGCGCCACCTGTGCAATGGCGCCCGCGCCGATCACCGCGACGCGGACCGGGTCGCTCACTTCCCCGTCCCCCGTCCCTTGTCTCTCGTCCCCGCCCAGCGGTACATCACCCCGCTGCGCAGCGAGGCGGTCGAGACGCCGCTCGAGAGCACGCCGCGGGCCTCGAGGGTGAACCGCCAGCGCTTGGCGCCGACCTCGGTACCGATCGTGCCGTTCAGGCCCGCCGTGACCGAGTTCAGCGCGTCCTGCACGAAGGTGCCATTGATGGCCGGTCCACTGCCGTGCCGGACGTGCGCGCCGAGGCCGATCCCCAGATAGGTCGTCACCGCACGACCCTGGAGGACGTACTGCAAGTCGAGGTCCCCGGTGACGTCGCTCCACGTGATGCGGCCCAGGCGGATCGTGTCGTCCGCCGACGGGTCGATCACGACGCTCCTGAGCCGTTGCTCGAAACGCGCCCGTGCCGCGGAGCTGAAATCGGCCTTGTAATAGGAGAGCCCGAGCAGCACGCGGAGGTGCGGCGCAATGAACCCGTAATCGAGCCGCAGGCCGCCGGTGAGCGTCCCGCGGATGTTATTTCCGCCCACCGGGCCGAGATCGACCTGAAGGGCACTCGGCTTCAGGTTGTCGTAGGAGAACTGCGAGAACAGACCCTGAGCGGACAGTCGGACCGTCGGACTGACGGAGAGCAGCACCGCAAGCGGGAGCCACAGTCCGACCGTCCGACCGTCCGACCGTGCGGCGGCTCTAGTAGAGGCGCTCAACATTGGTCCCCGGAAAGTAGGTGGTGACAATCGTGCGGTAGTCCTGACCTGCGCGCGCCCGGCCCACCGCGCCCCACTGACAGAACCCGACACCGTGGCCCCATCCCGCGCCCGCCGCGACGAGCCGGGTGACCTGGCCGGCGTCCTTCGTCACGGAGAGCGCGAAGGACGTGCTGCCGAGCAGCTGATCGGGCTGCGGTCGCAACACCGCGCGCACGTCGGGGCCGGGCACCCGTACGTCACCGTGCTCGAACACGATGCGCAGCTCGCCGACCCGGCCCGAGGCCGTGGTGCGGGTCACTGCGATATCCGTGATGCGTTGCAGCCCGCCCCCGCCCGCGTTCATCATCGCGGGAAGCGTCCGCGACAATATAGCGCGCAGCTTGGCATCATCCCATTCCTCGCGCCAGCGAAACCGCGGGGAGAGGTCGCAGTAGTAGTGGCCGCTCCCGGACGCGTCCGAGATCGGCCGCAGGTACGGCTGGCTCTGGGCCGTCTTGAAGGCCTCGTCCGCGCCGGCGGTCGAGAACCCACAGGTCGAGTGGAAGTAGGAGTAGATCAGGTCGCCGCGATAGCGGAGCACCTCCCCGCGGGTGGCGCGCAGGGCGCCCCATACCTCGGCCGTCTCCCCCGCGATCCCGGTGTAGACCTGGTCCCGGACATCGGCCCAGGCGTCGAAGCCCTGCGGTTCCCAGCGGCCCCGATTCTTGAGCGCGAACGTCCGCGACACCACGGCTTGCGCGAGCATCGCCTGGCGTTCGTCGGCTCGACGGGGCCCCATTTCCCCGCCGATCACGCCCGCGAGGTAACTCTCCACCGGCACCCGGTTCATCAAGGTGAGTCCCGACGGATCGCGCAGCACGTTGAAGCGCCCGCGATACCGCCGGCCGTTCGCCATGGCGAAGCGGTTCTCCGTGACGTTCACCGCCGAGATGCCGCCACGCCGCTCGCCGCGGGAGCCGTCCGGCTTCACGAGCCTGACGCCCGGCGTGTCGATCACCACCGTCCATGCCGTACCCGGCGGGATCGACCCGATCGGCTCCCCGTTCGCGTCGTCGGTGACGAACAGCTCGCCATCGCCGCCCAGCGTGACGCTGGGGGCACCGGCGACGAGGCCCACGCGCAGCTCCGGCTCGGCCCCGGGCGTGAGGCGGGAGGGTTGCGGCCGGCCACAGGCCCCGGCGAGGGCGAGCGCGCTAGCGAGCCCGCGCTTCGCCCAGCGCCGCGTCGAGCTGTGTGATAGTGGAGTCGATGTCGGCATCGGTATGCGCGCTGGAGACGAATCCCGCCTCGAACGCCGAGGGCGCGAGGAATACGCCGCGCGCCAGCGCGGCCCGGTGCCAACGCGCGAAGAGGGCGGTGTCCGCGGCTTTCGCCTCGGCGAAGTTGCGGACCGGGCCGGGCGCGAAGTACATCCCCCACATCGAGCCCGCGTGCCCCGTCGTGACCGTGACCCCGTGCCGGCGCGCGGCGTCCCCTATACCCGCGACCAGCCGTGCGGTTCGCCGCTCGAGCGCCTCGTAGAACCCCGGCCGCTCGGTCTCGCGCAGCGTGGCGAGGCCAGCGGCCATGGCCACCGGATTTCCCGCAAGCGTGCCAGCCTGGTAGACCGGCCCCTCGGGCGCGACGAGCCGCATCAGGTCCGCGCGCCCACCGTACGCTCCCACCGGCATCCCGCCGCCGATGATCTTGCCGAGTGTGGTGAGATCGGCCCGCACCCGCAGGCGCTCCTGCGCCCCGCCGGCCGCGACGCGGAACCCCGTCATCACTTCGTCGAAAATCAGCAGCGCTCCATGGCGATCGCACAGCGCTCGCAGCGTGTCGTGGAAGCCCGCCTCGGGCGCAATGAATCCGGCGTTCCCCACGTACGGCTCGACGATCACGGCCGCGAGCTCGTCACCGCGCCGGCGGAAGAGATCCTGCACCGCGCCCGCGTCGTTGAACGGCACCGTGACGGTCAGCTCGGCCAGCGCGCCCGGCACGCCCGGGCTGTCGGGGAGGCCCAGCGTCGCGACGCCGCTCCCTGCCTTCACCAGGAAGCTGTCGGCGTGGCCGTGGTAGCAGCCCGCAAACTTGAGGAGGACGTTGCGCTTGGTCGCCGCGCGCGCGACCCGCACGGCGGCCATCGTCGCTTCGGTGCCCGAATTCACGAAGCGCACCATCTCGACCGCCGGCATCCGCCGCCGCACCCGTTCGGCGAGCTCGACCTCCGCCTCGCACGGCGCGCCGTAGGTCCAGCCCGCGGCCGCCGCCGCGCGCACCGCGTCCAGCACCGCCGGGTGCGCGTGTCCCAGGATCAGCGCGCCCCACGAGCAGACATAGTCGAGGTACGTCCGACCATCCACGTCGGTGAGGCGCGCCCCGGCGGCCCGGGCAACGAAAAAGGGCGTCCCGCCCACGGCCCGGAACGCCCGCACCGGCGAATTCACCCCGCCCGGCAGCACCGCTTTCGCCCGCTCGAAAAGCTCCTGCGAGCGGCTCACGTCAGGGCGACCGCCCGGAAGTCGTAGTCCTCGCTCGCCGTGAGTCGCGCCCGTACGAAGCTCCCGGCCTGCGCCCAGCCGCCCTGGTCCACGTAAGTCACGCCGTCCACGTCGTCCGCCTGCCACGCCACGCGCCCCACGTGCGTGGCGCCTCCCCCGTCCCCCTCGTCCCCCCCGTCGGGGTCGGCCACGCGGTCCACCAGCACCCGGACTTCCCGCCCCACAAACCGCGCGAGACGCTCGGCGGAGATCGCGCGCTGCACCTCGAGCAGCTCCTCGAGACGCTCCCGCTTCACGGCGTCGGGGACGTCGTCCGGGTACTGCGTGGCGCGGGTGCCGTCCTGGGGCGAGTAGGAGAAGGCGCCGAGCCGGTCGAACTGCGCCTCCTCCAGGAACGTCAACAGCTCCCGGAAATCGTCGTCCGTTTCGCCGGGAAAGCCCACGAGGCAGGTCGTGCGAATCGCGAGGTCCGGGATTGCCCTCCGCAGCCAGCCGAGCTTGTCCCGCAGCGTGCCCTGACGCTCGGGCCGGCGCATCCGCTCGAGCATGCGGTCGGCGGCGTGCTGAATCGGGATGTCGAGGTACGGCACGATCCGCGGGCTTCGCGCCACGACCTCGACCAGCCGCTCGGTGAGACCCGCCGAGTAGACGTACAACAGGCGATACCAGGGCACGGATGTCTCGGCGAGCAGCGCCTCGAGCAGGTCGGGGAGCTTGGGTCCGCCCAGTCCCAGGTCCCGGCCGTAGTGGCCCAGATCCTGGGCCACGAGGTTGATCTCTTGCGCGCCCTGCGCCTCGAGCGCCTGCGCTTCACGCACCAGGCGCTCGACCGGCTCGGAGCGGTGCTTCCCGCGCATCAGCGGGATGGCACAGAACGCGCACGTGTGGTCGCAACCCTCGGAAATCTTGAGGTAGCGGACGTGGGCCGAGTCACCGAGAAACTGGCGCACTCCGGGATGCCCGGCGACGGGATCGGCGATGAGCCCCCGACTCGCCAGCTCGGGTACCAGGTGGTGGAGGTCGGAGAAACCGAGGAAGAGATCCACCTCGGGGATCTCTCGTTGGAGCTCCTGCTTGTAGCGCTGCACCAGACACCCGACCGCCACGACCGCCTTCACGTCGCCCTGCGCCTTGAGGCGTGCGGCTGACAGGATGGCGTCGATCGACTCCTGCTTGGCGGCGTCGATGAAGCCGCAGGTATTCACGAGGATCACGTCGGCGTGCGGCAGGTCCGGCGTCACGACGGCACCGTGGCCCACCAGCTGGCCGACCAGCCGTTCGGAGTCGACGGTCGCCTTGTCGCAGCCGAGTGAGATGACGCCGAGTTTCATCCGCGGTAATTCCCGAATTTGAGCTCGATGCCCCAATCCTGCGTGCGCAGGAACGCCATGACCTCTTGAAGCTCGTCCTTCGAGGGCGACTGCACGCGGATCTCGGTCCCCTGGATCGAGGCCTGGGCCTTCTTGAACTTCCGGTCCTTGATCGCCTTGACGATGGCCTTCGCCTTCTCTTGCGGGATGCCCTGGGTGAGGGTGATCTCCCGGCGCACGGTGTCGTTCGCCGCCGGCGTGACCGATCCGAGCTCGAGGTTCTTCACCGGCACGTTGCGCTTGATGAGCTTCGACTGCAGCACGTCGAACAGGGCCTTCATCTTGAAGTCGTCGTCGGCGACGAGCGTGAGGACGGCCTTGGCGCGGTCGAACGCGATCGAGGCCTTCGAGCCCTTGAAGTCGTAGCGCTGAGCCACCTCTTTGGTGGCTTG
>QHTS01000377.1 GCA_003220905.1 Gemmatimonadota bacterium
CGGCACCCCGGGGTCCGGTGCCGCGGCCTCACCCGGCCGGCAGCGGAGGCACGCTCGGAAGCCCGCCAGCTCGGCCGCCTCTGGTACCGGGAAGAACGCGACCTGGCCGCGCCGCGGACGCCGGCTGGGACACGAGGGGCGGCAATAGATCCCCGTCGAGTGCACCGCATAGACGAACGCGCCGTCGTAGCGGCGATCGCGCGCCAGCACGATACGCCAGCGACGCTCGGGCGTCAGGTCGGCAACGACAGCGGCACGGCTCACGCTTGAGAACTTAGCGCGTTGCCGTGCCGCGATCTATCCGGTTCTGACGGCCGAATCCGTGTGGGTAGCCGCCCGGGGCTCCGGCCTGCTACGGCCTAGCTCCAGGGTTCGTCCGCCGACGGCCCGTAGATCGACGGGACCTTGCCGTCGGCCATGCGGAGATAGACGGTGAACTGGCCGCGGTGATGCACTTGGTCCATCAGCATGAACCACAGCAGGTCCATTTTGCGCACATCACCCATCTGCTTCGGGGCGACGAAGAACTTCACCGTCTTGTTGAGCTCCGCGTCGGGCGTCCGCTTGACGCGGTCGACGAAGGCCCTCGAAGACTTCTCGTACGTGGCGATCACCTCGGGCAACGTGGCAGGCGCGGGCGCCATTTTGCCGAATTCGATCCCGCCGTCCAGCGCTTGCTCACTCGCCTTCTGCTCGGTCACGAACATCCACGCGAGCTCTTTCGCGGCCTTGCACTTGGCGTGCGGTTTCAGATCCGACTTGGCAGCCGGATACGCCTTGAGCACCCGCATCGTTGTGGAGAGCTCCTTCTCCAGTTGGCTCAGAAACTGCTCCTTTTCGCTCATGGTCAGTTCTCCTTTGCGAGGACGAGGGTTTCCGGCGCGTCCGGCTCGTTCTTCCACCGCCAGGTGTACACCAGCCTCTTCGGAGGTTCCACTACCCGGTACACCCCGATCAGGTGATGCTCGGCGCCGATCCCTGCCGTGTCAAGCCGGCCCGGACTTCCACCGCCTTCGCCGCGGCGCTTTCTTCCCGACATGATCTACACGATCGGACACTCGACTCGGGAACTCGGAGAGTTCCTGGGCCTGCTCGCGGCCCATCGGGTCATGCAAGTGGTGGACGTGCGCCGGTATCCGGCGTCGCGTCGCCACCCGCAGTTCGCCCGCGATGCGCTCGCAGCCGCGCTCCAGGAGAGCGGCGTCGGCTACCATCACGAGCCCGAGCTCGGCGGCCGCCGGGCGGCGCGGCGGGACTCGGCCAACACCGCCTGGCGCAGCGCCGGCTTTCGGGGCTACGCGGACTACATGGAGACACCCGCATTCGAGGATGCGTTGGCGCGGCTGCGCGAGCTGGCGCGCGCCCGGCCGACGGCGATCCTGTGCGCGGAAGCCGTGCCGTGGCGCTGCCACCGCCAGCTGATCGCCGATGCGCTGGTTGCCCGGGGGGAGGAGGTGGGCCACATCCTCGACGTCACTCGGGTGGATCCGCATCGGCTGTCGGCGCACGCCCAGATGCTCCCGGGGGGGCGGCTGCGCTATCCCGCCGGCCCGCCCGACCAGATCGTGGTGTGTTAGCGCCGGTCCGCCCGCGCGAACCGTGACGCCCGTATGTAGGTTCTGTCATGGTGCGTCAGAACATCTCGAGCGGGGCGCCGTGGGAGCCGGTCGTCGGCTACTCGCGCGCCGTGCGCGTGGGCTCCACCGTGCACGTGGCCGGCACGACGGCGACCGGGCCCGACGGGACGATCGTCGGTATCGGGGACGCCTACCTGCAGGCGGTCCAGGCGCTCAAGAACATCGAGCGGGCGCTCGTCCAGGCCGGCGCGTCGCTCCGCGACGTGGTGCGAACCCGCATGTACCTGACCGACATCGCCGACTGGGAGCGCGTGGGGCGGGCGCACGGCGAAGTGTTCCGGGAGATCCGGCCCGCCTGCACGCTCCTGGCCGTGAGCCGGCTCGTGGCGCCCGAGATGCTGGTGGAAATCGAGGCGGAAGCGATCGTGCAGCGCGACACGTAGATTCCAGACGGAGGTGAACCGTGTCGGTCACAGAGGTCAGCAAGCGCGCGACGGTCGCCTGCCCGTTCTGCGGGACGCTCAACCGGGTGGATCTCACCCGCATCGCCGACCGTCCCAGGTGCGGCAGCTGCGGGCGGCCGATCCTGCTCGATCGCCCCATCGCGGTCACCGACGCGACGCTCGACGCCGTCCTCAAGGGCACCGAGGTGCCGGTCGTCCTGGACGGCTACGCCGACTGGTGCGGCCCCTGCAAAATCATGGCGCCCGTGCTCGACGACTTCGCGCGCGACCGCCAGGGCGAGGTGCTGGTCGTCAAGCTCGACACCGACCGCAACCCGGCGACCACGCATCGCTTCGGCATCCGCGCCATTCCGACGCTGCTCGTGTTCCGGCAGGGTCAGGAAGTGGGCCGGCAAACGGGCGTGATACCGCGGCTGCGGCTCGACGCGCTCGCAGGACTTTCGCAGCCCGCCACATGACCTCCGGCTCGCTGTCGCGTTACCAGCCGATGGAGCCGCCGGAGCCGCGCGCGGCGCAGGCCCCGGTGTCGGAGCGCTCGCGCGGCGTGGCCCTGGCGCTCGCGGTCGTGGGCGGCGTGTTCGGGCTGCACCGCTTCTACACCGGCCGTACCCAGAGCGCGATCTGGATGGGCCTCACCTTCGGTGGCGGGCTGATCTGGTACCTCTACGACATTGTCGTCGTCGCGGCCGGC
>QHTS01000096.1 GCA_003220905.1 Gemmatimonadota bacterium
AGGATGGCCTCGAACCCCTCCCGCAACAGCAGCACGAATGACTGCATGAGGAGGTTCGCGGCCGAGGACCGGTCGGCCACCAGCCGCTCGGCGCGCTCCAGTCCCGCCAGCAGCCGGGCGTGAATCGCATCGAGCTCGTCCGGTCCCGCACCGGCTCCGGCCCGGGCGCGCAAGCTGGCGAACGCGTCCTCGAGCTCGCTCGCGAGCCCCGCATTCCGGGCCCGCACGTCCGTCTCGACCTGCTCGAACGTGAGGTACGCATCGAACGCGATCTTGTCGGAGCGCAGTGCCACCGCCGAGTCCAGCTGGCGCCGCACGGTGGAGAAGGTCGCGGCCGCAGGCGATGCCTCGCGCTGCTGCCGCTCTGCCGTCGAGATGACGCGGAGGAACGCGACCAGGCTCGCGACCTGCCCCGGATCGAGCGTCCGGACGAAGCCCGGCATCGGCGTCCCCGGCCGGCCCTGCAAGATGAGCCGCGTGAGCTCCTGGTCGGTGAAGCGCCCGAGCACGGCGAGGTCGCTCAGCGCCGGCGGCCGCACGGAAAGGGACTTCGCGAGGGGACCATCGCCTCCCCCGGTCGCACCATGGCACGACGCGCACTGCGCGGCGTGGAGCCCTTCGCCTTCGCGCACCATCGCGTCGTCGGCGCGGAGGGTCGCGACGTAGCTCGCGACCGCCCACCGGTCCTCGGGGGACAGCGTCTCCTCGAACTGCGGCATCGCGGTGCCCGCGACGCCGATCGTGAGCTTCCGGTACACGGCCACGGGGGACACGGTGCTCATTGCCGCACGGTCGGCGAGGCTCGCCGGCGCCGGTCCCTCGAGGTGGCGCGCCTTGGGCCCGTCGCCCCGACCCGTCGGGCCGTGACATTGCACGCACTGCTCCCGAAACACCACCGCCCCGCGGGCGAGCGACGGCGGTCGCGTCGGATACGGATCGAGCGCGCCACCCGCGGCAGCGGCGATCCGTTGGATCAGCGTTGCCGCCCGCAGGGACACAGAGTCGGGCGGAGCCACGCGCTCGATCATCGCCTCCAGCGCGGCGAGGTCCGAGTCGGCCACAGCCCGGACGGTGCTGGGCAGCGACCCCACGTCCAGTCGCGCCTGCTCCAGGAACTGTCTCGCCTCCGACACCTCCTCGGGCACGGTCACGCGACCGCCGCGGGGAGCGACCCCGATCCCATACTCCGCCGCGGCGAGCGAGGCCGCCGCCACGATCCGCCGGGAGACCGACAACGAATCCATCGCCTGGCCGGCAGCGCGGACTGCCACGCAGGCGCTCAACAGCAAGCCAAGGAGGGGCTTACAGTAGATGGGAATGATTCTCAATCAGGGGGTGTCAAATACTAGAGTAAAACAGTCGGCAATTCAAGCCGACGCATCACCCCCGCTCCAGCACGACCACGGCCACAGCCGCTTGATGGGTATGCGAGAGGGACAGGAGCACCCGCTCCACGCCCAACACCTCGGCCCGGGCCGCAGCGAACCCGGTGAGACGGACATCGGGCCGGCCGTCGGGTGCGCGAATGACCTCGATCTCCCGCCAGCCGATTCCCCGGGCCGCCTCGCTTCCCTGCAGCGCCTTGTAGACCGCTTCCTTGGCGGCGAGCCGTACGGCCACGTGGGTCGCGGGGTCTGGGCGGCTCTCGCAGTAGGCGCGCTCGGTCGGCGTGAGCAGGCGCTCGAAGACGCGCGATCCCTTGTCGCCGATGATGGCGGCCACGCGGGACACTTCGACCAGATCGACACCGACACCGATCGCGGTCACGGCCCGCCGCTCAAAAGCCGAGGCGCGCCGCGAGCCACGCGGGGGCAGGGAGATAGCCGCCGAGCACCAGTCCGAACCATGCCAGCGCCACGGCGAGCGGCGTCCACAGCACGACGAGCGGCCAGAGCGACGGCCGCCAGCGGGCCACCGCGTCGATCTCGCCTGCCCAGCGACGCTCCTCGTCGGCGACCTGCGTCTCGAGGGCGAGCCACGCCGCCTCGAGCCGGCGCGCGGCGGTGCGGAGCGCCTCCTGCCAGTCGGCGTGCGCTGCCTTGTCGAGGACGCTCGCCTCGCGCACGCGCACGGCGACTGCATCGAGTGCATCGACGGCGGCCACGAGGGTTTCGCCGCCCGCGGCGAGCCGGGCGACGATTGCTCGCTTCTCCGACCCGGCGAGGAGGCGGCGGCGGCGCGCCCGTCGCGGCATTCGCACCCGGCGCGCGGCCCGCTCGATCTCCCCGTCGAGCGCGGCAGTCACGCGCTGGCCCGCCCGGCGCACCGCAGGTTCCCACGCGCCGAGCCAGGCGCGCCGGCTCACCGCGTCGAGCACCCGGTCGCGATCCTCGCGTGCCGCGGCGGCCCGCGCTTCACCGCCCAGCTCCATGACGCGCGTCGCGAGCTCCTCGCGAATGTCGTCGAGCGGTACCCACGGCTCCTCCAGGCGGCGGGGCACGAGTACGCGGCCGAGCGACGGCGCGAGCTCGGGGACGCGCAGCGGCATGGGGATCTTCACCTGCGCGCTCATCGGGCGAGGAGGGCGGCCCGGCCCGTGCGGGCCTCGTACTGGGCGACGAAGTACGGCAGCGACTCGGGAAGAAACCGGTCCCGGGCGAGGCCCGAGGCCGCGATCGCGCGCTCGATCTCGGACGGCTCGCCTTCGACCTCGAGCAACACGTCCATCGCCGGATACCACTCGAGGCGCAGCACCGCCTGGCCGAACCGATACACCTCCACCCGACGGTCGATGCGCAGCGACACCGCGAACCCCAGCTGCTCGAGGATCGTCACCACCGAGTCGGGGGCCGCAACGCGCGCCTCCGCTTCGGCGCGGTGGCGGTACACCCCGCGCTGCGAGGGGGGACCCTTCCACCCCAGCACCCCATAGGCCGGGGTGCCGTCGGCCGGTCGAAACTCTCGCAGCCGCAGCACGTGATCGCGCTCCGCGAGCGTGCGGCCCCGATCGAACCGTCGGTCGATCATGTCGCCACGAAAATCGAGCGTCGCCCCGGCGCGTACCAGCGCGGCTCGCAGCCCGTCGGGATCGTCGACCCGCGCCTTGACTTCGAGCTCGTCCGCCGGCGAGGCCGAGAGGTGGCTCACGTGAAAATGGCGTCGAGCACGGCGGCGGTGTCGGCCAGGGTCTCGAACACGTACGCCGCGCCGGTCGCGCGGAGGGCGGCGACGTCGTAGGACCCGGTGGCGACCGCGACGCTGCGAGCGCCGATCGGCCGACCGCAGGCCACATCGTCGGGGGTGTCGCCCACGATGATCACGTCTGATCCCGCGAAGGTCGCGCCCGTGAGGGCCGCCGCGCGCCCAGCGGCGACCGCCGGGAGCTCGGCGCGGCGGGCGGAGTCCGAGCCGTATGCCCCGACGCGAAAGCGGGCCGGGTCGAGTCCAGCCGATCGGAGCTTCAGGGCAGCCCCCGGGGCGACATTGCCCGTGAGCAGGCCGACGAGCGCCCGGCGACGGGCCTCGTGCGGCTCGAGCGCCGCGAGCAAGTCGGCGATCCCCACCATCAACCGCGTCGCCTGAGTCGGTCGCTCCAGCTCGGTGCGGAGATGATCCACATAGCGTCGGCAGACCGCCTGGATCACGGTTGCGTTCTCCGCTCCCGAATGCCCCGCGAGCGACAGGAGATCCCGCACGATCTGCGGGTCGGTCTTCCCGTCGAAGCGGTAACTCTCGATCGGCCCCGCGGTACCGGCCTCGTCGACGAGCGCGCGCTGAATCGCCCGGCGGCCGGCACCGTCGGTCCAGAGGAGCGTCCCATCGATGTCGAACAGGACGAGCTTCATGCCGCAAACATAATCGACCGATCGGTCGACCAGAGGAGGGGTTGACCGGTGTGGTAGGGGCGCAGCATGCTGCGCCCCTACAGTATTCCACCTACCGTCGGAGATTCATACGCCGCACTGCGACCAGAAAATCCCGCAATCGCTTGGCCGCCGGCGTCTCGCCCAGCAGGTCGTCCGACCCGACGCCGCCGCGCGACAGTGCAGCGTGCACGATCCGACCCGCCCCCGCCCAGAGGGCGACATGGGAAATCCGGTGCCCGTCCGCGAAGTACAGCAGGTCGCCCGCCTCGTAGCCCGAGCCGGCCGGATCGATCCTGACCTCCCGTCCCACGAGCGATTGCAGGTCGGAGTCGCGGGGGAGGGCGATCCCCCGGGCCGCGTACGTTCCCTGGACCAGGCCGGAGCAATCGATGCCCCACTCGGTGCGCCCGCCCCACAGATAGGGGGCGCCGGAGAACCAGCGCAGCGCCCACTCCGGCATCGCAAGGAGACGCGCCTCGGCCCGCACCTCCGATTCCGGTCGGACGACGCCAGCGCTCACATTCCACGTGCGTCCGTCCGCGGTCTCGACCTGCTCGGTCCGCCTCAACGCGACGCGCGCGCCCACCGGTAGTCGGAGGCGCTGATCCTCGAACTTGAGCTCGGCACCGAGCGAGCGTCCGGTGGCCCGCGTGCTCCAGTCGTCCGCCCATGCGCTCGGTCCGACCGCCAGATACCCGACGTGGGTCCACGCGTGGTAGCCGTCGCCCGCGCGCACGCGCACCCACACCCCTCCCTCCTCGCGCCGCTCGAGCAGTGCGAGCGGCTCGCCGTGCAGCGCCTCGCTCAAACGGTCGGCCGCGATCCGCGGCTCGCGCAAGAGCGGCGCCACCGCGGCGGTGACCACGGCCGCCGGCTCGTCACGGACGGAGGTGTCCGGGAGCAGCCGGATGTCCGCTGCACGGCCGGCGTCGGCCGCGATGCGCCGCAGGGCCGCCAAGGCGTCGCGGCTGGTGGTGCAGCCGGCCAGACGCTCGGGCTCGACCGTCACCTCGAGCACGCCGAGCCGCGGATCGGGCACCCACTTGCGCGCGACGTCCGCGACGTCGCGGTCGACACGATCAACCATTGTCACGTTCCCGAAGTCCGCGGCTCAAGCCGCGACTCGGCATTGCCGCTGAAGCGGCCGCGCCCGTTCACGGGCACATGCCGAGCCGCGAGTTCACTCGCGCACCCCGTGCGCACGATCTCCCAATCCCGGGATGTCCCGGAGTCCCCGCGCGAGCCGCACAGCGCGCTCGACCGCCACTGGCACCGCGAGCGCCGCGAGCGCCTCGGCCTGCAAGGGGGTCGCGGGCGCCGCCGCGGCGGTGCTCACCGCGAACACGACATCGCCGTCGAACAGCGTGCCGTAGGGAACGATACGCCGCGCCAGCGCGTCGCCCGCCGCCTGGGCCAGCCCCTCAAGGGCGGTGCGGTCGAGCGCCGCGTTGGTCGCGACCACGGCGAGACTCGTGTTGCGGGCCCCCGCGCCGAACGGGGCGCCCCCCCGGGCGAAATGCCCCAGCGCATCCACGAACGAGCCGTCCGCGCCGCGCGCCCCCGCGAGGATCGCCCCCGAGGCGTCGAGGATGTTGCCGACCGCGTTCAGCACCACCAGCGCGCCGACCACGATGTCGCCGCCGCTCGCGGCCCAGGTTCCCACGCCGCCCTTCATGGCGGCGCGCGGCCCCAGCGCCTTGCCGACGGTAGCTCCCGTGCCCGCGCCGACCGACCCTTCCGCAACCTCGCCCCCCCCCGACGCGGCGGCGCAGGCGCGGTACGCGTCGTCGGCCGTCGGCCAGCGGTCCGCCTTGCCTCCGGGGGCGAGATCGAAGTCGAAGATCACCGCGGTCGGCACGATCGGCACGATGCCGGCAGACCCCACCGGCAGACCGCGCCCGCGTTCCCGCAGCCAGCGCATCACACCATCCGCCGCGCCGAGACCGTAGGCCGAGCCACCGGTGAGTAAGATGGCGTCGATGCGGTCGACGAGGTGGCGGGGGTTCAGCGCGTCGAGCTCGCGGGTTCCGGTGGCGCGGCCGCGGACCGCGCAGGCGGCGCGCATCCCACCGTCCGGCCCGAGCACCACGGTGCATCCGGTCGCCCGCTCGAGGTCGGTCCAGTGCCCCACGGAGATGCCTCGGACGGCGGCGAGGCTGGAGGAAGCGGAAGACGCCATGGGAGCGCGAAGAATAGCTCGGCTTGCTCGGGTTGTGGAGGGCACATACGTTAGCGCCATGCCCAACCCCGACCCACAGAGCCCCCCGCCCCCGACCACCGTGCTGGTGGTCGACGACGAGGACGGCATCCGCCAGGCCCTCGATCGATTTCTCACGCGGCTCGGCTACCGAGTGTTGCAAGCCGCGAGCGGCGCCGAGGCGCTCGACCGCCAGGCCGCGGAGCAGCCGGAGGTGATGCTCTCCGACATCCGCATGCCGAACATGAGCGGCGTGGAGCTCGTGCCCAAGGCGCTCGCCGCCGACTCGGATCTCGCCATCATCATGCTCACGGCGATCGACGAGCCCCGCACGGCCATCGAGTGTCTCAAGCTCGGGGCGTACGACTACCTCATCAAGCCGGTCGACCTGGACGAGCTGGAGATGTCGCTCCAGAGTGGGCTGCGGCAGCGGCAGCTGGAGATCGACCGGCGCGAGCTGGAGCAGTGGCTCGCGCGCGAGGTCGCCGTGCGCACGCGCGATCTGGAGGAGCGAACGACCGTGGTCGAAGACATCGCGCTCGCGGCGCTCGCGGCCGCCGGGGACTGGCCGGGGGCGAGCGACGCCGTCGAGAAGCTGGCGAAGGAGTTCGGCACCTCGCCCGACGACGTGAGGCGGGAGATCCGGAAGCGGCGGGGAGCGGCGGGTTAGGCTTTCTGCGAGGCTTTGGCTTTCTCCTCACACGCCTTACAACGCGTGACGCCTCGGAAGGAACAGATCAAGCAGATGAACGTGCCGCAGTCGGCACAGGGATAGCCCTCGGAGGCACGCTCCTCATTGCCGCAAGAGCGGCACACCATCGCGTCGTGCTCCATCAGTTTCGGTTTGTCGGTCATGGTCCGCCTCAGATGTCGAGCCCGTAGACTTTAATCTTATTGATCAGCGTCGCGCGCGAAATCCCGAGCTCGTGGGCCGCTCGCGTGCGGTTGCCGCCATGGAACCTGAGGGTCTTCTCGATGTGCAAGCGCTCCACCTCAGCGAGCCCTTGGGGTTGGTGGCGCCGTTCCCCCCCACCCCCACCCCCACCCCCGCCCCCTCCGCCTCCCCCACCCTTCCGCAGGTCGGCCGGCAGGTGCTCGACGCCGATCTGGGGGGACCCGCGGCGGACACGAGCCGGTCCAGCGCCTCGGCGCTCCCGGCGCTGGGGCAGCCCGGCATCTGGCGTGCCAAGTCCGAGAGCATGCGGGCCAGCAGCGCCAGGCGGTCCTCGCGCGGTCGCTCGCGCAGCGCGGGGAGGTGGAGCGGCATCACGCTGAGGCGGGAGTAGAGATCCTCCCGAAACCGGCCGGCGCGCACCTCGGCCACCAGGTCCCGGTTGGTCGCCGCGACCACCCTTACGTCGACCGCCATGTCGCGCGTGCCGCCCAGCCGCCGAACCGTGTTGGCCTCGAGCACTTTCAACACGCTGGCCTGAACGTCCGGTGCCAGGTCTCCGATTTCGTCGAGCAAGATCGTTCCCCCGTCCGCCAGCTCGAACAGACCCTGCCGACGCTCGTGAGCGTCGGTGACCGCGCCGTCTTCGTGTCCGAACAGCTCCGACTCGAGGAACGTGGCCGAGAGCCCGCCGCCATGCACCTCGACAAAGGGGCCGTTTCCACGCGGGGAGAGGTGATGGATCGCGCGGGCCACCCAGCCTTTCCCGGTGCCGCCCTCGCCCGTGAGCAGCACCGTCGACCGCTCGCTCGCTGCGAGCAGCTCCACCTGGTGCCCGAGCTCGCGGGCTGCGGGCGAGACCCCGAGCGATTCGAGTCCCTCGTGCCCGTGCTCGCGCTGGCGCAGCCGGGCGTGCTGGCGCACCACGCGGACCTTCTCGCACACGCGCGCCGTGGCGGCGGCCAGGTGGTTCAGGTCCACGGGCTTGGTGACGACGTGCTCGGCCCCGCGCTGCATGGCGCGCACCGCGGTCCCGATGTCGCCCTGCTCGGTGAGGAGAATGACGGAGCCTCCGTGGGACCGCAGCCGCTCGAGGACGTCCAGCACGTTGAGGTCGGCGACGTGCAGGTCGAGGATCACGACGTCGGGGCGCATGCGATCGAACACCTCGAGGCCCGCCTCGGCGGCGCCGGCGCGCTCCACGTCGTAGCCGATCCCGTCGAAGTAGTCGCCGACGGCGCGCAGCACGTCGGCGTCGTGGTCGATCACGAGGACGCTGTCAGCCACGGCGCGACGCGCCGAGCGGCGCGGTAGCGGGATCCACGATGACGGGGAGCGCGGCCGGAAGCAGCCGTGCCTCGAAGGGCGCGTCACCCCACGGCTCGCCGTCGAGCTGCATCGGCCGCGGAGGGCCCTCGAGCACTTCGACGCGCACGCTGCGGCCGCGGCCGAACCACAACCGCCGTGCGCCGTTCGCCGGCCGGCGCACCAGCTCGAGGAACGCGCTCAGACTCTGAAACACGCCTTCGGCCCGTAGCACGACCACATCCAGCCAGCCGTCGTCCGGAGCGATGTCGTGACGCAGCCGGAGGAACGGCGGCACGAGCTCGCCGCAGTTCGCGACCAGCACCATGGCCGCCGGCAGCTCACGGGCTACGTCGTCCACGGTCACACGGTGGAGCGGGCTCGTGACCGTGGGGAGCGCGGCGAAC
>QHTS01000378.1 GCA_003220905.1 Gemmatimonadota bacterium
CCATACTCGGGCGCGAGCACCAGATGCCCCAGCTCGGCGTCGTGGTAGCAGTGCGGCCAGCCGTAGTCGTCCCCCTCCGAGAGCTTGAAGAACTCCTCCGACGGTTTCTCGGCGCTCTGCTCCAGTGTGTACAGCTTGGGCCAGTTCTGGCCCAGCTGATCCCGGCCGTGCTGCGTCGCGTACAGCTCGCCCGAGGGCGCGAACGCGAGCCCGACGGCGTTGCGGATACCCGTGGCGAACCGTGTCCCGCTCACCCGGGTCTGGTCGTGCTGCGTCGCGTCGAACCGCCACACGCCGGCGCGGTAGGCGAGCTCGGGGCAGGGGTCCTCGCCTCGCGACTCGTTCGACCGGTCGGCCACCTGACAGGAATTCGTGGCCGAGCCGATGTTCACGAACAGCGTGCGGCCGTCGGGAGCGAGTGCCAGGTTCTTGGCGCTGTGGCCGCCCGTGGGCAGGTCCTTGACGATCACGTCCGGGGGGCCGAGCGGGGCGAGGCTGCCCGCTCGCAGCGCGTAGCGGTACACGGTGGAGGCGGTGCCGAAGTAGAGGGCGCCTTTACCGAGCGCGATACCGGTGCCGCCTTCGCTGCCGATGCTTTGCTGCACGTCGGCCTTGCCGTCGCCGGACGTGTCGCGCAGCGCGAGGATGCCGCCGGCGGCGCCCCCGCGGCGGCCCGCCATGGCCACGAAGAGATCGCCGTTCGGCGCCACCGCGAGGTGCCGCGGGGCTCCCACCTGATCCGCGACCACGACCGCGCAGAAGCCTGCGGGGAGGGTGATGCCGCCGTTGTCGGGGTCGCAGGTGGGGGAGACGACGGACGGTCGGACCGGCGGACCGGCGGTCAGTGTTGCGGTGAGCATTCCGACCGCCAGACCGCCTGACCGCCAGACCGCCCTGTTCGTTCGGGGTGTCATCATTTCTTGTCTCCTGCCGGGCCCGCCAGCATCTCCCGGATGCCCCCGAGCGACGACAGCACGCCCGTCGCTTCGTAGGGCAGGTAGATGACCTTGTTGCTCTGCGGGCTCGTGACCATCTCCTTGAGCGCTTCGATATAACGGATGGCGATCAGGTACCGTGCCGGATCGCCGCCGGTTCCCTTGATGGCGGCCGTGATCCGCTCGATCGCCTGGGCCTCCGCTTCGGCCACCTTGAGCCGGGCGTTGGCCTCCGCCTCGGCCGCGAGGATCTTCGCCTGCTTTTGGCCCTCGGCCTGATTGATCTCCGACTGCCGGATACCTTCCGACTGCAGGGTGCGCGACTGCTTCTCGGCTTCGGCAGTGAGGATCGCGGCGCGGCGGTCGCGCTCGGCGCGCATCTGCTTCTCCATCGCGTCGCGGATGTCGCGCGGCGGGTTGATGTCCTTGAGCTCCACCCGGCTCACCTTGGCGCCCCACTTGTGGGTCGCTTCGTCCAGGATCTCGCGCAGCTTGGCGTTGATCGTGTCGCGCGAGGACAGCACGTGGTCCAGCTCCATCTCGCCGATCACGTTTCGCAGCGTGGTCTGCGTCAGCTTCTCGATCGCATCCGGCAGGTTGGCGATCTCGTAGGTCGCGCGGACCGGGTCGGTGATCTGGGAATAGATCAACGCGTCGATCTCCACCACGACATTGTCCTTGGTAATCACGTTCTGACGCGGGAACACGTACACCGTTTCCCGGAGGTCGATCTTGTCGGTGCGGAAGTGGCGTGCGAACGAGTCTCCCGCCGGCGTGACGATCACCTGATGCCAGTCGATGGCCCTCGGCTTGTCGATGATCGGGATGATCAGATTGACACCCGAGGCCAGCGTGCGGTGGTACTTCCCCAGCCGCTCGATGATCATCGTCTGGGCCTGCTGGACGATGCGAATCCCCCGCGCGACGATCGAGATCGCGAACAGTGCGATGGCCGCGGGGACGATCAGCGCGCCGATGTTGTCCATCGCTCACATCTCCTTGTCGACGTACAGGGTTGCGCCTTCCACCCGCACCACCATGACCCGCGTGCCCGGCTCGAGCGCCGCGTCCATGAGCGACGCGGCCCGCCAATCCTCACCCTCGACCAGCACCCGCCCCTTCCCGGTGCCCGGATCGATGCGCTCCGACACGACCCCCACCTTGCCGGCGAGCGCGTCCACGTTGGTCCGGATCGCGGTGCCGCTGGGATGCAGGTGCCGCAGCAGGAAGGGGCGAATGCCCACCAGGGACAGCAGGGTGCCGGCGGCGAAGCTCAGCGCCGGCACGATGGCCCCCGGGACGACCAGGGAGACGACTCCGGCGGTCAGGCAGCCGACGGCGACGGAGAGCAGCCAGAAGCCGGGCGCGAGCATCTCGGCCACGAACAGGAGCAGGGCGGCGACGAGCCAGACTTGCCATTCGTGCATGGGGTGAACTTAGCGCGACTACGGGAGCCCGGTAATTGCGGGAGCCGGCAGCGCCTCGCGCTCAGGTCTTGACCGTGTGGTACGGCCGCGGAACCCGGCAGCCCCGGAGGCGAAGGTCCGGGGTGCGGCGGTGTGGGGAAGTCAGGGACCCCGAGCCGGAGGGGCTGCCGGGGTTCCGCGATAGGGGTCGCGAGTCGTGCATGGTGCGCGCCGAGTGGCGGTCCCTCCGGCTCGGGACGCCTGACACCCTCTCCCCACGCCCCTTGCGTCTTCGCCTCCGGGACCGCCACTCGGCGCGCACTGTGGCACGTTCTCTCGTCAATCCGCCGGGGCTGCCTCGGGCACCGGTTGCCCACTTCCCCCTGCCGCGGCCCGCCCGAGCGCCGTCCGGCCCAGGCGCTGCTGCAGCGCGTCCAGGTACGTGTAGATCACCGGCGTCACGTACAGCGTGATGAACTGCGAGAACGCCAGGCCCCCGACCACCGCGATCCCAAGGGGACGGCGCGATTCCGAA
>QHTS01000095.1 GCA_003220905.1 Gemmatimonadota bacterium
ACGTCTGCTCGAATCCGGAGTTCCTGAAGGAAGGAGCCGCCGTCGAGGACTTCATGAAGCCCGACCGCGTCGTGGTGGGCGTCGACTCGCCCGATGCGGCGCAGGTGCTCGGAGAGCTGTACGCGCCGTTCGTGCGCACCGGCAACCCGATCATCTTCATGGACATTCCGTCCGCCGAGATGACCAAGTACGCCGCCAACGCGATGCTGGCGGCGCGCATCTCGTTCATGAATCAGATCGCCCGGCTGTGTGAGGTCGTCGGCGCCGACGTGACGCACGTGCGCAAAGGCATCGGCACCGACCGCCGGATCGGCTCCGCCTTCCTCTTCCCCGGGCCCGGGTACGGCGGCTCCTGTTTTCCCAAGGACGTGAAGGCCTTGATCCGGACCGCGGAGGACAGGGGCGTGTCCCTGGAGATCCTCAAGGCCGTCGAGGAGGCGAATGAGCGGCAGAAGCGCGCCTTGTTCGACAAGCTGCACCGCCATTTCGACGGCAAGCTGCGCGGCCACACGATCGCCGTGTGGGGCCTGGCCTTCAAGGCCGAGACCGACGATGTGCGCGAGAGCCCGGCCCTCGTGCTGGTGGACGCGCTGCTCGACGCGGGCGCCACCGTGCGGGTGCACGACCCCGCGGCCCTCGAGACCGCACGCCGTCATTTCGGCGACCGGGTATGCTACGCCTCGCAGGCCTACGACGCGCTCACGGGCGCCGCCGCGCTCGCGATTGTCACCGAGTGGCTCGAGTACCGCAACCCGGACTTCACGAGGATCAAGCAGGCGCTGTCCCGGCCGCTCATCGTGGATGGGCGCAATCTGTACGACCCGCAGCGCATGGCGCGACTCGGGTTCGTCTACGAAAGCATCGGCCGCCCTGTCCCATGCGTATCCTCATAACCGGCGCCGGGGGCTTTCTTGGCTCGCATCTGTGCGACCGACTGCTGGCGCTCGGCCACCGCGTGGTGGGGATGGACAACTTCATCACCGGCCAGAGACCGAACCTCGATCACCTCAAGAGCCACCCGAAGTTTCAGCTGATCATCCACGACGTGGCCACGTTCATCGAAGTGGAGGGGCCACTCGACGGCGTGTTCCACTTCGCGAGCCCGGCGAGCCCGATCGACTACCTGGAGCTGCCCATCCAGACCCTCAAGGTGGGATCGCTGGGCACCCACAAGGCATTGGGGTTGTCGAAAGCGAAGGGCGCGCGGTTTCTGCTCGCGTCGACCTCGGAGGTCTACGGCGATCCGCTGGTGCACCCCCAGCCCGAGAGCTACTGGGGCAATGTGAATCCGGTCGGCCCCCGCGGGGTGTACGACGAGGCCAAGCGCTTTGCAGAAGCCATGACCATGGCCTATCATCGCTACCACGCGCTCGATACCCGGATCGTGCGTATCTTCAATACCTATGGCCCGCGCATGCGACCCCGGGACGGCCGAGTGGTCTCGAACTTCATCGTGCAGGCGCTCAAGGGCGAGCCGCTGACCGTGTACGGTGATGGCTCGCAGACGCGGTCCTTCTGCTATGTGGACGACCTGGTCGAGGGAATCGTGAGGCTGTTCGAGCGCGGCGGGTCCGAGCCCACGAATATCGGCAACCCCAATGAATTCACCGTGCGCCAGCTGGCTGAGCTGGTGTTGCGACTCACCGGGAGCCGGAGCTGTATCGTAGAGCGACCCCTCCCCACCGACGATCCCAAAGTCCGCCAACCCGACATTCGGCGTGCCCGTGAGACACTCGGCTGGGAGCCCAAGGTCTCGCTCGAAGACGGCCTGCGCCGCACCATCGAGTATTTCAGGGGCCTGATGGCGGCGTGAGCGCCCGGGTGCTCGTCACGGGCGCGGCCGGGTTCATCGGCTCGCACGTGTGCGAAGCGCTGCTCGCCCGGGGCGACGAGGTGGTGGGCCTCGACAACTTCGATCCCTTCTACCCCCGCGCCGTGAAAGAGCGGAACCTCGACGGGCTGCGCCGGGCGAAGCGGTTCCGCTTCGTCGAGGCGGATATCGTCCGCGACGCGCTCCCGCTCGACGGTGTGTCGGTCGTGCTCCACCTCGCGGCGCGCCCGGGGGTGCAGCCGTCGCTCGCGGACCCGGCCGCCTACGGTGAGACCAACGTCACCGGGACGGTGCGCGTGCTCGAGGCGGCGCGCCGCGCGGGCCTGCGGCGGATCGTGTTCGGCTCGTCCTCTTCGGTGTACGGCGACGCCACGCCCGCCCCCTTCGCCGAGGACACCGCGGCCGTGTGGCCGATCTCGCCCTACGCCGCCAGCAAACGCGCCGGCGAGCTGATGGCGCACGCGTTCGCGTACCTGTACGGCATGCAGATCGCCTGCCTGCGGTTCTTCACGGTGTACGGGCCGCGCCAGCGGCCTGACCTCGCGATCCATCGCTTCACCCACCTCATCGCCGCCGGAGAGCCGGTCCGGATGCACGGGGACGGGTCGAGCGAGCGCGACTATACCTATATTACGGATTGCGTGGACGGCGTCCTCGCCGCCGTGGAATGGACCGCCCGGCCGCGGGCAGCAGGGCTCGCCGAGCCGATCAACATCGGCGGCGGGGCGCGCGTACGGCTCGACCGACTGATCGCGCTGATCGGGCGGACTTTGGGCCGTGAGGTGCGGATCGAGCGACACGACGACCAGCCGGGAGACGTACGGCTCACGGCGGCGGACCTGCGCCGCGCCGAGCACGAGCTCGGGTACCGGCCCGCGGTCGGGATCGAAGAAGGCATTCGGCAATTCGTCCGCTGGTACGAGGCGATTCATGGACGTCAGCGCTGAACATCTCGTCGAGCAGGCGCGGGAGCGGTTCCAGCTGCAGGACTACTACGGGGCCATCCACCTCCTCGAGGAGGTGGTCACCGCGGGCCGCGCGTTCGCCGATGCGCACCACATGCTCGGACTGTCCTACTCGCTCGTGGGCCAGCAGGACCAGGCCCTCGCGCAGCTCGACCGCGCCCTGGCGCTCAACCCCCACTACATCGAAGCGTTGGTGCACCGCGCCATCGTGCTGAACGAGCTGGGGCGGGAAACCGAGGCGGACGCCGCATTTCGGCGCGCCGCACAGGTCGGGGGTGAGCCGCGCCAGGGCTTCGCGGCCCACGTGGCCGCGAAGCTGGCGAACCAGCACGCGGCGCTGGGCGACGCGTACCTCGGGGCCGGCGGCTTGACGCAGGCGATCGGGGAGTACCAGGAGGCGCTCACCCTGGGCCCGGCGTTTCACGACCTGCGGTACAAGCTGGGGCGCATGCTGCTCGAGGCCGGCCGCGCACTCGACGCGCGCGAACACTTCGAGATCATCGTGCGCGCGCGTCCCGCCTACCTCGACGCGGCCGCCATGCTCGGGCTCGCCTGCTACCTCGCTGGGGACGGGCTCGCGGCGAAGGCGGTGTGGGAAGAATGCCGGGAGCGCCGGCCGGAGGATCCACGCGTGGAGGCCTACCTGGCGATGCTGGCCCGCAACGACACCGCCGCGCCGGTGGCCGTGCCGGCCTCCGGTGGGGACGGCGACCCGCCGTCGCCTCACCCCGCGGGTCGATCCGGGCGGAAGAAACGGTCGTGAGACGCTTGGTACTGCTGGGTGTCGCGCTGGGGCTTGCCTGCCAGCCGAGCGCCGCCGACCACGAGGAGCTGGGGGACCGCGCCTACGCCGCGGGGGCGTACCGGGATGCACTCGCCGAATACCAGCTCGGGCTGAAGGCCCACCCCGGGAGCGCGGACCTGAACGCCAAGGCGGGGGCGGCGGCCCTGCACGTCGGGGACTACGCCGCCGCCGTCGACGCCTACGTGCTGCTCGGGGAGCGCGACGGATCGCGGGCCGGTGAGGCTGCCGACGGCCTCGAGCGGGTCGCCCGTGCGGCGCTCGCCGCCAACGACCGCGGCGATGCGGCGAAAGGGCTGGCGGGGCTCCGGGCCGTCGCTCCCACGAGGCCGCTCGGCCGCTACAACCGGTTGGCGGCGCTCGATGCCGCCGATCGCGGCGATACCGCCGGCGCGATGGTGCTCCTGCCGGGAGCGGTCGCGGCCGCCGCGGATGCCCGTATCGCCGATTCGCTCCTGTTTGTGTACGGGATGGCCGCGGTGCGCGCGCGCGATTGCGCCACCGCCGTGCCGGCGTTCGAGGGCGTGATCCGGCGGCAACGGGAGCCCGCAGTCGCCGACCGCGCGCGCGAGGGGTTGGGGTTGTGCTCGCTGGTCGAAGGCCAGCGGCTGCTCGACACCGGCAAGCCCACCGAGGCGGAGGACTGGTTCCGGCGGGCCACCGCGCCGGGGGCGCCGGCGGACGTGGTGCGCGGAGCGTTTCTCGGGCTGGGAGACGTGAAACTCGCGCAGGGCGACGTGGCGGCGGCGTTGGAGAGCTACCAGCAGGCGCTGGCCGGCGGCACGCCCGGGGACACCATCACCCAGCGGGCGCATGAGAAAATCAACGGCTTGGGCAAGGCGGACGCGCCGTCGCCGCCCCCACCGAACCAACCGTGAGGATCATGCTTCGCTCGCTGCTCATCGCCGGGCCCGCCCTGCTGGCGGCCTGCCACCACGGACCCCGCGTCGTGCCGGCCCCGGATCCGGTCGCCGAGCTGGCGAAGGCGCGCGCCCAGTTCCGGAGCGGGAACTACGGCAAGGCGCTCGTGTCGTTCCGCCGGCTCACGTACGAGCTGGGCCCCAGCCAGCCCGAGATGGTCGACGTGCGATACCATCTCGCCGAGTGTTACTTCCAGACGGGGGACCGCGTGCAGGCGGCCCACGAGTTCCGCCAGGTCGCGGATCAATATGCGACGAGCGACTACGCGCCCATGGCCCTGCTGCGGGCGGGCGATGCGAACCTGCGGCTGTGGCGGAAACCGGAGCTGGATCCCTCGTACGGCGAAACGGCGCTCGCCGTCTACCAGGAGCTGGCGGGGCGTTATCCAGGGACCGATGCGGCCGCCCGAGCGCAGATGCACGTGCAGCAGCTCCGGGAGTGGTTTTCCCAAAAGGACTACAAGAACGGGATGTTCTACTTCCGGCGACGTGCCTACGATTCGGCGATCATCTACTTTAAGGACGTGATTGCGACCTATCCCGGGACGTCCCGCGTCCCCGACGCGTTGATGCGGCTGGTGGACAGCTACCGCGTCATCGGGTACGGCGACGAGCTGAAGGAGACCTGCGCGCACCTGCGGCGCTACTTCCCGCAGACTGAGGGGCTCGACAAGTCCTGCCCGGCCGACTCGAGTACTGCCACGCCGTCCTGACCTCGCGTGGAGGCCCTGTTCGGCGGCTCGTTCGATCCCGTGCACGTCGGGCATCTGGTCGCCGCGGAAGCGGCGGGGGAAGCGTTGGACGCCCGGGTGCGGTTCCTCCCCGCGCGCGTGCAGCCGTTCAAGCGGGCGGCGCACGGCGCCAGTCCCGAGCAGCGGGCAGCGATGCTGGACCTGGCGGTCGCCGGCAACCCGCGCCTGGCGGTCGAGCGCATCGAGCTCACGCTGCCCGCCCCGTCATACACGGTCCGGACGCTGCAGGTGTTGGCCGAACGGGAGCCGGGGAACCGCTTCACGTTATTGCTGGGGGCGGATGCCGCGGCCGAGCTCGCCGCCTGGTACCAGGTCGACGCGCTCCCCGCGCTGGCGGACGTGGTAGTGTTTGCGCGCCCGGGGGCGCCGCTGCCGCGGCACGCGGCCATCCGCCGGGTCGTCCAGGTGCCGGCGGTGGATGTGTCGGCCACGATGATCCGGGAGCGCGTGCGGCAGGCCCGCTCCATCCGCTATCTGGTGCCCGATGCCGTGCGCGACTACATCGCGGCGCGCGGGCTGTATCGCGAATAGAGGGCTGATGTACAAGGGTTGGTTCACCAAGATCTTCGGGACCCAGTTCCAGCGGGAGTTGAAGCGCATCCGCCCGATCGTGGACGCGATTCATCGCCACGAAGAGCGTCTCAAAACGCTGTCGGACGGAGAGCTGCAGGGCCAGACGCCGAAGCTGCGCGGCCTCATCGCCGAGCGCACGAGCGCGCTGGCTGCGGAGGTCGAGCGTCTGAAGCGGGAGAAGCACGGCTGCCCGGACGCCGACCAGCGTGTGGAGCTCAGCCAGAAGTTGTCCCAGGCCGAGGCGGCCTACGTCAAGGCGCTGCAGGTGGCCCTGAACGACGACCTGCCGGAGGCCTTCGCCACAGTCCGCGAGGCGTGCCGCCGGCTGGTGGGCGGCGAGGTGGTGGTCACCGGCCACGCCCTCAAGTGGGACATGGTGCCGTACGACGTGCAGCTGATCGGCGGCATCGTGCTGCATCAGGGGAAGATCGCCGAGATGGCGACGGGCGAGGGCAAGACGCTCGTCGCGACCCTGCCGCTGTACCTGAACGCGCTCGCGGGCCGGGGCGCCCACCTCGTCACCGTCAACAACTACCTCGCCCGTCGTGACTCGCAGTGGATGGGCCACCTCTTCACGTGGCTGGGCCTCACCGTCGGCTGCATCGACGACACGGAGCCGTCGACGCCCGAGCGCCGGGCGGCCTATCTGTGCGACATCACGTACGGCACGAACAACGAGTTCGGCTTCGACTACCTCCGCGACAACATGGTGTTCACGCTGGAGCAGCGCGTCCAGCGGGGGCACGCCTATGCGATCATCGACGAGGTCGACTCGATTCTGATCGACGAAGCCCGCACGCCGCTCATCATCTCGGGTGCCGTCGGCAGCGAGTCGGACGAGAAATACGCGCAGTTCAATGCACAAGTCGTCCAGCTGGTGCGGAAACAGACCGCCGTCGTGAACGATCTCATCGCCCGGGCGGAGCCGCTCCTCGCCGACGAGAAAACGGCGTACCAGGGCGCGGTCCTCCTGTACCAGGCGCAGCTCGGGATGCCCAAGAACAAGAAGCTCCTGAAACTGCTCCAGGAGCCCGGGGTGAAGTCCCAGGTTCAGCGCGTGGAGCTCGACGTGATGGCCGACCGCAAGCTACCCGCGCGCGAGCAGAAGATGCGCCACGTCGAGGAGGACCTCTACTTCGTGCTCGACGAGCGGGGCCACTCCGTGCACCTCACCGATAAGGGCGTGGAGACGATGTCGCCCCAGGACCCGGACCTGTTCGTGGTCCCGGATATCTCGCACGCGGTACACGAGATCGAGCGCGACGAGACCCTCTCACCCAAGGAGAAGATCGAGCGGCGTCGCCAGGTGGAAGCGGACTACGCCATGAAGAGCGAGACGCTGCACATCATCCACAAGCTGCTCCAGGCACACGCCCTGTATGAGCGAGAGGTGGACTACGTCGTGCAGGAGGGGAAGGTCCTGATCGTCGACGAGTTCACCGGGCGCCTCATGCACGGGCGGCGCTGGTCGGAAGGCCTGCACCAGGCCGTGGAGGCGAAGGAGGGCGTGGCGGTCCAGGAGGAGAGTCAGACCCTGGCCACCATCACCATCCAGAACTACTTCCGGATGTACGACAAGCTCGCCGGCATGACGGGCACGGCGGAGACCGAAGAGACCGAGTTCTTCCAGATCTACGGGCTCGAGGTCGTGGTGATCCCGACCAACCGGCCGGTGCGCCGGGTGGACAAGCACGACCTCATCTACAAGACGCGACGGGAGAAGTACAACGCGATCCTCGACGAGGTCGAGCGACAGCACGAGCGCGGCCTGCCGGTCCTCGTGGGCACGGTGAACGTGGACGTCTCCGAAACCCTGTCGCGCATGCTCAAGCGACGCGGCTTCCGGCACGAGGTGCTGAACGCCAAGTACCACCAGCGCGAAGCGGAAATCGTGGCGCAGGCGGGACAGCCGGGCGCCATCACGATCGCCACCAACATGGCCGGCCGGGGGACCGACATCAAACTCGGTCCCGGGGTGAAAAAGTGTCAGGTGTGCGGGATCACGGCGCACGAGGCCCCCTTCGGCCAGCAGATCGAGCGGCCCGACCTCCCGGCCGAGGAGCTCAAGCGGCTCGGCTGCAGTGACGATCCCCCGTGCGGCCTCGTGATCGTCGGCACCGAGCGGCACGAAGCGCGGCGCATCGACCGGCAGCTGCGCGGCCGCTCCGGCCGCCAGGGCGATCCGGGCCAGAGCGTGTTCTTCCTGTCGCTCGAGGACGACCTCATGCGGCTGTTCGGGTCGGACCGCATCGCGCGCTGGATGGACCGGACCGGCGCGGAGGAGAACGAGGTCATCACCCACCCATGGGTGACGAGCGCCATCGGGCAGGCCCAGAAGCGCGTCGAATTGCAGAACTTCCAGGCCCGCAAGAAGCTCCTCGAATACGACGATGTGATGAACCAGCAGCGGGAGGTGATCTATTCGCTGCGCCTGTTCGCGCTCGAGGGAGGGGAGGAGCTCAAGGCGGAGGCGCTGCGCATGGTCGAGCAGGCCGTCGCCGGGCTCGCCGACGAGCTGATCGGCGACACGAAGGATGCCTACCAGTGGGATCGCGCCCTGATGGAGACCGAGTTCCTGCTGAAATTCCTGGTCTCCGTCCCGGGCGTCACCGACCCCGCGAG